>NZ_CACWVY010000021.1 GCF_902764455.1 uncultured Methanobrevibacter sp. | reverse complement strand
CTTTATTTTTAGTTTACAGGGTATAAATAGCTTGTTGAAGCCATTTTGAAAAATTGCAGTCGTTGAAACATAATATATAAAGTTTTTGATTATATTTTTTAAAAAATAAGAATTTTAACCTATGATTTGTATCCGAATTTTTGGATATTTTCGATATCTAATCCATTGTCATCAAAATTCTAGATGTAAATTATATTTTTGGACATTTTTGAACTATGGTATTTGTATTTTTGAGTTGTTGTATTCGTCAAATATATTGGTTCAAAAATTTTTGTATTTTAGTTACTTTTATTTACTAAAATAGAAAGCTTTTTATATATCCTAAATTTAAATAATATTAAATAGTATGTGAAACTTATCTTTTTAATGATGAATTTATTACAAGCAGTGAGGTTAATTTTATGAATTTTGAAGAACAGGAATCAATTGATGATTCTTTAGAAAATGTTGTTGAAAAACCGGTAGAAGAAGAAACTGCTGGTGAGGAAAGCAAACATATGTTGAATTATGATAACATAAAAAGCTCACAAGATATTGAAGTTCCACCTTTATTAATTGATCAGGTTATTGGACATGAAGAGTCCATTGAAACAATTAAGAAGGCTGCAAAACAAAGAAGGAATGTTTTGCTTATTGGAGACCCTGGTGTGGGAAAATCTATGCTTGCAAAAGGTATGGCGCAAATATTGCCTCATGAAACCCTACAAGATGTTTTGGTATATCCGAATGTGGAAGATAATAACCATCCTTTAGTAAGAACAGTTCCTGCAGGTGAAGGTAAGAAAATTGTAAAAGCAACCAAAGGGTCAGCTAAAGGTCATGAGGAAAGAAAAACTATCATTACCATGTTTGCCATCGGTGGAATTTTGGTCATTGGATTCATGTATGGAAGACTGCTTGAATCCATTATTGCTGCCGCTTTAATTTTACTTATTTCAATACAGATTAAGCCAAAAAATAGTAATTTGTCTCCAAAATTATTAGTTAACAATGAAGAATCTAGATTTGCACCATTTATGGATGCAACAGGTGCTCATGCAGGAGCATTACTCGGTGATGTTCGCCACGACCCATACCAATCCGGAGGATTAGGTACTCCTGCACATGAACGTGTAGAAGCAGGTATGATTCACAAGGCAAACCGTGGAGTTTTATACATTGACGAAATTGGTACAATGAGTATGAAAACTCAACAGGAGTTATTGTCTGCAATGCAGGAAAAACAATATGCAATCACAGGTCAAAGCGAAAACTCAAGTGGTGCAATGGTAAGGTCTCAGGCAGTACCATGTGACTTTGTTCTTGTAGCATCAGGAAACCTTCAGGTATTGGAAGGAATGCATATTGCAATGAGATCTAGAATCAGAGGATATGGTTATGAAGTTTTCATGAAAGATTATATGGATGATACAACTGAAAATCGTGAAAAACTAGTTCAATTCGTAGCTCAGGAAGTTAAAAACGATGGAAGAATTCCTCACTTCGCTCCTGATGCATTAGATGAAATAATCATGGAAGCTAAAAGAAGATCTGGAAAACAAAACGCTTTAACTTTAAAATTAAGAGACTTAGGCGGATTGGTCAGATCTGCTGGAGATGTAGCTATCGAAAAAGGAGAAGAAATAGTTACTGCAGCTCATGTTACTGAAGCCAAAAGATTTGCAAGAACCTTAGAACAGCAAATAGCAGACAGGTCTATTATCCAAAGAAAAGACTACAGTATGGTTTCCTCTGAAGGTGGAAGAGTTGGTCTTGTAAATGGTCTTGCAGTTATTGGTGACAGAAGCGGAATTGTATCTCCAATTGCAGCAGAAGCCGCTCCAACCCAATCCAAAAACGGTGGTCAGATAATTGCAACTGGTAAACTTGGAGAAATCGCTCAGGAATCAGTACAAAACGTAAGTGCATTAATTAAAAAGTACACTAACAAGGACATTTCCGATTATGATATTCACGTTCAGTTCATCCAGACATATGATGGTGTTGAAGGTGACTCCGCCAGTGTAAGTATTGCTACTGCGGTTATTTCAGCTGTTGAAGATATTCCAATTGACCAGACCGTAGCATTAACAGGTTCACTCAATGTTCGTGGAGACGTAATGCCTATCGGTGGTGCAACAGCAAAAATTGAAGCTGCTGCAGAAGCCGGAATGAAAAAAGTATTAATCCCTAAATCTAACTTAAAAGACGTTATGATTGAGAAGAAATACGAAGACATGATTGAAATCATTCCAACTGAAACTTTAAGTGATGTACTTGAAAATATTTTAATCAGCGGTTCTAAAAAAGATGTACTCATAGAAAAAATGAAAAATATCGGTTCTAGAGTCGCCGAAAAAGTACCGCAGACATCAATTAATAATCCAACAACCAACTAATTGGATTATTATTTTTCTTATTTTTTCTTTATTTTTAAAATAAACTCATTTTTTTAAATTATTCAATAAAATAATATTTATATATCATATGTTTACAATATATTTATCATGGTTAATTTTTTTAAATTTAATATGGCAAAATTATCTGGAAAAGTTGCATGTCAACTTGCAAAACATGGTCCTGGAAGCGGTGGAACTTATCCAGGTCATGTTTTTACAAAGATTGGTGGTCAGGAGTCCATTCCAAAATTAGCTTCTGATTTGAAGTTAGGTTCTGTTCTGATTACTGGAACTAACGGTAAAACTACTACAACTACTCTTCTGATAAAGTTAATGTCAAAGGATATTCAGATTAGGAAAAGTTATGAAAACAACATTTTAAACTCTATTGTAACTGCTCTTTTAAATCAAAAAGGTGATTTGGGAATATTTGAATACGGAATTCGTGATATGACATATGGTATTCCTGATACCGTTCAGAAACTGATAAATCCTGTAGGTGTGGTTTATACTACAATTTCACAGGAACATACTCAGGTTGCAGGTGTAAAAAATCCATTTGAATCATATTATAAGGCTAAAAAATTACTGTCAGAAGGCATGGAAAGGGGGGCTATCGTTACTAACAGTGATGATCCAAGAACTGCACTGATTGGTCTTGATAAATCCAAAGATGTTGACATTAACTATTATGGAATAGAAACTGATGTAATTGAAGATATTGGTGCTGAAACAATAGAATGTCCTAAATGCGGTAAAGAACTTAATTATTCTCACTTTTTCTTAAATCACAGAGGAATTTATTCTTGTGAGTGCGGATTTAAACGTCCTGAACCTAATGTAAAATTAGTGAATGCAGAGTTCAATTCAGATTCATGGATTTTGGATATCGAAGGAGATTTATATAATTATTTTGCCAAAAAGAATGTTAAATTTAATCTAAAACTTAATGTACCTCCATTCGGTTTCCACAATATCTACAATACTCTTGCTTCAATTACTGCCTATGCAACATTCACTCCTAAGGTGGAAAACATAGAATCCACTGTTAAAGATGTATTCAACAATCTGGACATGTCATTTATTCCGCCTGGAAGATTTGAAGTCGTTGATATTGGTGGAAAATTTGTTGGATTAGGTCAGGGAGATAACGGTGATGCTCTTAAAATAAATGCAATGTTTATGAAGCAGTTCATTGATGCTCCATTTGAGTTTATCTACACAACACCTGATGAAAAAGAAGAAGAAATCTTTGAAGACCACTATAAAGTCATCAAAAGCATGAATCCTGATCATGTTATTGTTGTTCCTGGAAGAAAATCAATTGAAAAAGCAGAGGAATATTGCAACATTATCAAACAGGATTTCCCTGATGCCGATTTCTATCCGTTGAGTTATGATGAAATGGATGTTAGAATTGAAAGGTTAAATGAAATGGCCAGAAATTCTGATTATAAATATGTTATCATGACCGGCTGTGGTGAAGAACAGGCAATGTGGGAAGAAATTAAAAAGAAAATGATTAATAGATAATTTTACTATCTATTATCTCCTTTAATTTTTTATAGAATGGTAAATCGGAGGATTCTATTTCTTTAAATGCTGCATCTATACTGCATCCGCACAAATCACAGCTTCCGATTATATAATCTTCAGACTCTTTTTTAATTAATATTCCAAAAACACGTTCTTTTTCATTGGCATATTTTTCAAATTCCTCGTTAGATAGTTTCAGATTATAGTCTTCGGTTGAATATATGTCGCATTCATTGATTACGGGAACAAATGCATACATTCCAATGTTTAAAAATACATTTTCATATTTTAAAATTTTTACAATCCTTTCTTCAAAAGAATCCTCTTTTTCAATGTCAAATTTTTCGATTTCAAGAATGTTGTTTGAACCCATGTAGTAGTTGTCATGAATGACTGTAGCAACAAGATCAGGGTCTACATAATTATTGCATGTAGCCCTAATATTTTCAATGGTTTTGCTAATATCTATCATAAAATGCCTCGAACTTTTCACATAATGAAATTATATCATCAAGTTTGTGAATTTCATTAAGCCAATCTATAGGAATATCATCATAACCGTAATAAATTCCTGCCAGTCCGCCGCATATTGCTGCAGTTGTATCGGTATCACCGCCCAGATTAACGGCCTTTAGAACCGCATCTTTATAATTGTCAGTATTTTTTAAACAGTAAACAACGCTTTCAAAGGTGTCTATAACATATCCTCCGCTTCTTATATCTGTGGTTAAATCATCCTCAAATATTCTTTTGAAGTGGTGAAGCTCTTCATTATCTGCATAATACTCTTTGATTTTTTCACATGCACACTTTATATGTTCTTCAATTGTTAATGTATTTTCAAGCATGGATCTTGCAATTTCAACATACAATACGCATGCAATCTTTGACCTTGGATGAGCATGTGTTAAAGAGGAGATATTTTCTATAGTTTCATAATCAATATCAGGAATATAAGCCAGCGGCAAAATTCTCATTAGGGAACCGTTTCCGTTGTCATGTGTTGATTTTCCTCCTGATTCCAGCGGATCTGCTCCGTCAATATATCTCTCCAATCCTCTGAGAGTAGTGTTTCCGATATCAAATCTCTCACCGTGAGGAGTGTGTTCACCTTCAAATGCCCATTTGCAAAACTCTTCCATTATGTCATTGTAATCAATGCCATTCTTATTTACTATACTTGTCATAGTGGCTATTGTCATTGATGAATCATCAGACCATGTACCTTTGACCTGGTTGTATGTTCCAAATTCTCTCATATCAGTAACCGGGTCATCTTCAAGCTCTTTTCTTGAGTAAAACTCAACAGGAACTCCTAAAGCATCACCTACAACAAAGCCGCAAATCCCGTCTTTGACTTTCATGGTTAACTATATATTTTTTTGAAGTAATTAATTTTAGTGTAAAATTTTTTACAAAATTTTTAAATATCTAAAAAACATAATCTTTTTAATGATTTTTAAAACTCAAAATCTCACATTAAGGCAATGGTTGGATTCCGATGCGGAATGCCTGTATCATTTTGCCAAAAATCCAAATATTGGTCCGATTGCAGGATGGCCTCCTCATGAAAGCATTGAAGATAGTTTGCATATTATTAAAACAGTTTTTTCCAAAAAAGAAACCTATGCGATAGTAAAAGATGATATTCCCATTGGATGTGCGGGTCTTCTGTTTCATCCTGATACAAATCACTGGTGGGGTGAAGGAGCCTGCGAACTCGGTTACTGGGTAGCGGAGCAATACTGGGGAAATGGTTATGCTGTTGAAGCGTCTGAGGTTTTAATCAGTAGGGCTTTTGATGAATTAAATGTTGAAAAGATTTATGCGAGTTATAGAATTGAAAATTCACAGTCAAAAAGAGTTTTAGAAAAATTAGGCTTTAAATATTATGCTGATTTGGTCAATGAAAATTATCTTGGAGAATTTTTTAAAGAAATTGCAATGATTTTGGAAAAATAATTTATATTAAGAAATATTAACTTTAACTAATGACTAGAATATGTAAAAATTGTGAATTTGTAAATCAGGATGATTATGACTTTTGCGCAAAATGCGGAACACCATTAGTTGAAGGTCTGCAACCTAAAAATGTTATAGTTTTTAAAAATCAGGCTCCTCCAGTTAATAAAAAAGTCATTATTGTATCATATTTGCTTACAATATTTCTCTCCTGGAGCGGGTTCATAATAGGTACATTTTTTAAAAGCACAAGATTTTCTATTTTTACTTTTTTCGGATTTTTCCTGCCTTTTTATTTGGTGCAGTCAAGAAATCCTACAGTTAAAAAACATGGACTGATAATGATTGTTATTTCTGTAGTTGGTGTGGCATTATCCTTTTACACATTGCTTCAGTTAAGATAAAAAAGTGAGGAAAATTAGACTGGAATTAATCTAATATTTCCCATTAGAAGATTTAATGGAATAGCTAACGGATTAAAAGTGCCGCCTCCCATAGCTGTACTCACAGCATCTCCTCTTGACATTGTTCCCTGTACATTTTCGCTTCCTGCATAACCGTTGTAGGCGTCATTGGCTCTGATGTTGTCAATCAGGCCTGCACCAAAAATGTCTTCTGCGGCTTCGGGATTTACACTGACAATCAAATGCGGTGTAAACTTATATGTATATGTCATTATGTCACGTGCCGCTCCGTAAGGATTATTTGGGGAGTCTAAATGAACATTATGAAGTGTCTGTCCATTTGCATTAACTGAACTTCCGGGATAAATCCACTCAAAACCTCCAATTGGACTGAATTTAGCAGCCATATCAATTCCGGGTGTTCCTTCGTCGGTATCTTCAGCAACAATCAATATTGGACTTGTTAATGTAAATAATAAAAACAAAACAATAATTGCTGCTATCGCTCCTAATATTATTTTTCCTTTTCCCATAATTTTTCTTATTAAATATTTTAATATTAATACTTAACTTTTTTAATTATCACCAACATAAATAAAATTATATAAATTTTTGGTGATATTGTGATTATAGGTGGTTCAGCTTCACAAGATTTGGCAGCTCATGTAGCCCGTGAGCTTGGAGAAGAATTATGTTACGTTGAAACTCGCAAGTTTCCGGATGGTGAAAGATATTTAAGGATAGACGGTGAAATTTCTGATGAGGTAACTGTTATTCAGTCTACTGGATATCCTCAGGATGAAAATCTGATGGAATTATTGTTTATAATAGCAAATCTAAAGGATTTGGGTGCTAAAAAAGTAAGAGTTGTAGTTCCATATATGGGGTATGCAAGACAGGAAAAACGTTTCAATCCTGGTGAAACAATTTCTGCTAAAATCATCTGCGAATTGATTCAGTCAGCAGGTGCTGATGAGTTTATTACATTCAATATTCATGAACAGTGTGTTTTAAACTTCTTTGATATTCCTGCAAGAAACATCTCAGCGATGCCTTCCATTGCAGAGTATTTAAATAAAAAATACGTTAAAAAAGAGGATAAAAAACCATTAATCATTGCTCCGGATAAAGGTGCATATGGATTTGCACAGGAAATGTCAGAAATCCTCGACTGTGACTGTACTTATTTGACTAAAGTTCGTTTAGGTCCTGATAAAGTAGAAACCAAGATTGTTGATGTTAGATGTGATAGTGAAAGTGAAAATACTGTTAATGTGGATTCAGTAAAAGGCATGCATGCAATTATTATTGATGATATTATTGCAACTGGTGGAACCATTGTCAATGCAATAAACATCCTAAAACAATATGGTGCATCATCAATTGATGTATGCTGCGTTCATCCGATTTTAACCAATAATGGTGCTACAAGAATATATGCTGCAGGTGCTAATAAAATCATTGGAACTAACAGTTTATCTTCTGATACTTCACGTGTATCTATCGCAAAAGCTATTGCGGATGCATTGAGGGATTAAGATGGATAAAGAACATATCAAATCTGAATTAATGGATAAATCTAATAATATTTTAGCAAAATATGATGAAATGGATGTTGTAGAAAACGTTTCTGTTATGAATATGGCTGTAAAAACAGTATTTTTGGGGTCTCTTAAAGTTTATAGAACTGAAGTAATTCCAAATATTATGAGAGATTTGGAAAAGGAACTGAAAGGCTATGGACAGCTGGTAATAAGAGACCAGAGAGTCACTCCGTGCTGTTCTCCAAGTTATACTCATATCAGTTTTAATATCACTATTTCAAATTAGATATCATGAAAGAATTCAAGCTAAAGTCACCTTACAAACCATTAGGTGACCAACCAAAAGCCATTAACTCATTAGCTGAAGGCATAAAAAACGGCCTAAAAGAGCAAACTCTTTTGGGTGTTACAGGTTCGGGAAAGACTTTTACAATGGCTAATGTCATTGAAGAAGTCCAAAAACCAACCCTTGTTATTTCTCACAACAAGACTTTGGCTGCACAGTTGTATGAAGAATTTAAAGAATTTTTCCCGGATAATGCAGTTGAGTATTTTGTCAGTTATTATGATTACTATCAGCCTGAGGCTTATGTGCCCCGTACAGATACTTTTATTGACAAGGAAGCTTCAATTAATGAAGAAATTGATATAATGAGGCATTCTGCAACTCAGTCTCTGCTTTCAAGAGATGATGTTATTGTTGTAAGCAGTGTAAGCTGTATTTATGGTATCGGTTCACCTCAGGACTATGGTGAATTTGCTTTTGGAATCAATGTTGGCGATATTTACGACAGATCTGAAATCCTTTCTAAACTGGTGTTCATGCAGTATGAAAGAAATGACATTGAATTTGACCGTGGTCAGTTTAGGGTACGCGGTGATGTTATTGAAATCAATCCGGTTCATGGAACACCTCCAATAAGAATTGAACTGTTTGGTGATGAAATTGATGCTATAAGCATAATTGATAAGATTACCGGTAAAAAACAGGAGTCTCTTAAGAGATATATGATTTTCCCTGCAAAGCACTTTGTTGTCGGCCAGGATAAGATGGATGTTGCTATTGCCAATATAAAACAGGAATTGGATGAAAGATTAAATGAACTGAACCTAACCGGAAAGCTCCTTGAAGCACAAAGGCTTGAACAGAGAACTCGTTTTGATATAGAAATGCTTCAGGAGATGGGATATTGTCCTGGTGTAGAAAATTATTCAATGCACCTTTCAGGACGTAACTGGGGAGATAAACCTTATTCTCTTTTGGAATATTTCCCTGATGACTTTTTAACAATAATTGATGAATCACACGTTACTGTTCCTCAAATCAGAGGAATGTATAATGGAGACAGAGCACGTAAGGAAACTCTGGTCGAATATGGTTTCAGACTGCCGTCAGCTAAGGAAAACCGTCCTTTAAGATTTGATGAGTTTGAATCATCAGTCCATCAGGTCATTTATGTATCTGCTACTCCCGCACAGTATGAACTTGCAAAATCAAGAAATGTAGTTGAGCAAATCATCAGGCCAACAGGATTGGTTGACCCTGAAGTGCTAATCAGGCCTGTAACAGGTCAGGTAGAAGATTTGCTTGAAGAAGTAAGAAAAGCTGCCAAAAAAGACGAAAGAGTGCTGGTTACTACATTAACAAAAAGGATGGCCGAGGATTTGACAGATTATTATGCAAGAATCGGTGTTAAAGTAAGGTATATGCACTCTGAAATCGATACTCTTGAGAGGATTGATATTGTCGATGACTTGAGAAGAGGTAAATTTGATGTTCTGGTTGGTGTAAACCTTCTAAGAGAGGGACTGGATTTGCCTGAAGTGTCTCTCGTTGCTATTCTTGATGCGGATAAGGAAGGATTTTTAAGAAACGAAACTTCACTGATACAGACTATCGGAAGAGCTGCAAGAAACGTCAACGGTCGTGTAATAATGTATGTGGATGAAATGACTGATTCTGTTCAAAAGGCATATGACACTACACTTAAAAGGCGTAAACTTCAGATGAAATACAATGAAGTTCACGGAATTACACCAAAATCAACTCAAAGGTCTCTTAAAGAGAAATTGGCTGAAGAAGATGAGAAATACAAAGGCATTAAAGGATCTGATGTTGAAAAAATGCCTAAAGATGAACTTCAGTTGTTAATCAAAGACCTTGAAAAGGACATGAAAGATGCTGCTGCAAGACTTGACTTTGAAAGAGCAGCAGAGTTAAGAAACAAGCTTTATGCCCTTAAAGGTTTTGAAAAATAATTTTTTATTTGTGTTTTTTCATACGCTCACATTAACATTTTACTTATCAGATGCTCTCTCAAATACTTTATAAGTGAGTTTGTTCTAATATTATATAACTAATTTTAGGAGATTATTATGGCAGAAGATTCTAAAAAACAAATTGTCATTAAGGGTGCACGTGAGCATAATCTTCAGGATATTGATGTCAGTGTTCCCCGTGATGAATTCATTGTAATTACAGGTCTCAGTGGGTCCGGAAAGTCTTCATTGGCTTTTGATACAATCTATGCTGAAGGACAGCGCAGATATGTGGAATCACTCTCAGCTTATGCAAGACAATTCCTGGGTCAAATGAAAAAGCCGGAGATGGAATCAATTGAAGGATTGTCACCAGCTATTTCAATAGACCAGAAAACCACAAGAGAAAACCCGAGATCAACTGTAGGTACAATTACAGAAATTTATGATTATTTAAGATTATTATTTGCAAGAATTGGAATTCCTCATTGTCCTAACTGTGGAAAGGAAATCTCACAACAGACTTTAGGTCAGATTGGAGATTCTATAATTGAAGAGGGGGAAGGAATTAAAATCCAGATTCTCTCTCCTATTGTTCGTGATAAAAAAGGACAGTTCAAGGATGTTCTTGAAGATTTAAGAAATAAAGGTTTTGTAAGAGTCCGAGTCGATGGTGAGATAAGGGACTTGGATGAAGATATAGAGCTTGCAAAAACATACAGACATAATATTGATGTGGTTGTTGACAGATTAAAAACCAGAAAGGATGTTGATTTCAAAAGAAGGCTTGTTGATTCTCTTGAAACTGCAGCTGAATTTACTGAAGGTTTGGTTTCAGTCCTGTTTGATAACGGTGAAGAAGAATATGAGAAAAAATACTCCGAACACTTTGCCTGTGTTGACTGTGGAATAAATTTTGAGGAATTAACTCCTAGGATGTTTTCATTCAATGCTCCTCAGGGGGCTTGTCCTGAATGTAATGGAATCGGTTCCAAAATGGAGATTGACCCTGATTTGATTGTTCCTGATAAGACATTAACATTGAATGAAGGTGCAATTGCACCTTGGTCAAAGTCTTCAAAAAGGGAAAATTATTATTATCAAATGCTTGAAGCGGTTTCAAAGCATTTCAATTTCAGTATGGACGTTCCATTCAATGAACTGGACCCTGAATATCAGGATACAATTCTTTATGGATGCAATGATAAGATTCCATTTACTTTTAAAAGAAGAAATAAGTCTTACATGGTAAACCGTAAATTTGAAGGGGTCATTCCAAGAATGGAAAGATTATATCTTGAAACCAAATCAAACTATTCAAGAAAATACATCTCAAAATTCATGAGTGACAGAAAATGTCATGTTTGTGACGGAAAACGTTTAAGGCCGGAAATTTTGGCAGTTACTGTTGGCGGAAAATCAATCATTGATGTTTGTGATATGGCAATCAAGGATTCATATCAATTCTTCCAGGATTTGGAACTGACTGAAAGAGAAAATTTCATTGCAAAAGAAGTTTTAAAGGAAGTTAAAGAACGTTTAAGCTTTTTAGTTGAGGTTGGACTTGATTATCTGTCAATGTCAAGGTCTTCAGGTACTCTTTCAGGTGGTGAAGCACAGCGTATCAGACTGGCCACCCAAATAGGTTCAGGGCTGGTTGGTGTTTTATATATTCTTGATGAGCCAAGTATTGGACTTCATCAAAGAGATAATATTAAACTTATTGAAGCACTTAAAAGGCTTAAGGATTTGGGAAATACATTGGTTGTCGTTGAACACGATGAGGAAACTATTTTATCTGCAGATTATGTTGTAGATATTGGTCCAGGTGCAGGTGAGCACGGAGGTAAGATTGTTGCTCAGGGAAAACCTATTGACATTATGAAAAATCCCGACTCCATTACCGGCCAGTATATTTCAAGAGCCAAAAAAATCGATATTCCTAAAACCAGAAGGGAAGGTAACGGATTGTTTATCAACATCAAAGGTGCTTCTCAAAATAATCTCAAGCATATAGATGTTGAAATCCCATTGGGCAAATTTACCTGTGTAACAGGCGTAAGCGGTTCAGGTAAAAGCAGTTTAATAAATGAAATCCTATATAAAGGGGCTCAGGGAAAACTGGCTAAAAAATTCACTTTTGCAGGAAAATATGATGAAATTGAAGGTTTGGAAAATATAGATAAAGTTATTGCAATAGATCAAAAACCTATTGGAAGAACTCCTAGATCCAACCCTGCGACATATACTGGTGTATTTACAGATATTCGTGATTTGTTTGCAAACACTCCTGAATCAAAAGCAAGAGGCTATAAACCTGGAAGATTCTCATTTAACGTCAAGGGCGGAAGATGTGAAGCATGTTCCGGTGACGGTATTGTTCAAATTGAAATGCACTTTTTGGCTGATGTTTATGTTCCATGTGAAGTCTGCGGCGGTAAAAGATACAATGAAGAGACTTTGGATATAAGATATAAAGGTAAAAATATCTATGAAGTCCTTGAAATGACTGTTGAAGAGGCATTGGAATTCTTTGAAAACATTCCAAAAATCACCAAAAAACTCCAGACACTGTATGATGTGGGACTAGGATATATGAAAATCGGTCAGCCTGCAACAACATTGTCCGGTGGTGAAGCACAAAGAATCAAGCTTGCAAAAGAACTGTCCAGAACAAGTACCGGCAAAACATTGTATATCTTGGATGAACCTACTACAGGTCTTCATTTTGCAGATATTAAAAGATTATTGGATGTTTTAGCCAGACTTACTGATGCGGGTAATTCTGTAGTTGTCATTGAACATAATCTGGATGTTATTAAAACTGCTGACCATATCATTGACCTTGGTCCTGAAGGCGGAGACGGTGGTGGAGAGGTAATTGCTACTGGAACTCCTGAAGACATTGCAAGTGCCGGAACATACACCGGTGAGTTTTTAGAGCGTATGCTTGATGAAAATATAACTCCTTATGCAAAAGAACTGGTAGAAGATATTGGAAAATAATCTCTTCTATTTTTTCTCTATTTTTTTATTTCTTAAATTTTAAATACTATTTTTTACAATATATTTATGTCGGAAAAGGTATTCCGATGTTTTAATTTCATTAATTTTATTTTTAGTGATTATTATGGTGTTAAGTACAGGAAATACTGCCTGGATGCTTGTTGCAACAATTATGGTTTTGCTGATGAGCGTTCCGGGTATTGCATTTTTTTATGGTGGTTTATCCAAAAGAAAAAACGTATTAAACTCGATGTTTCTGTCGCTTATTGCATTTGCGATAGCAAGCATAATATGGATTTTATATGGTTATCAGATAGCTTTTGCTCCTGAAAGTTATGCAGGTATAATTGGAATCCCTCAAAACTTGTTTATGGAAGGGATAGGTGTTGATTCATTAACAGGCACTATTCCTACATTTGTATTTGCAGGTTTCCAGTTAACTTTCGCTGCATTGACTGCAGCTGTCGTTTCCGGTTCGATTGTTGGAAGGATGAAGTCCAGAGCATGGATTTTATTCATTATTTTATGGGTCAGCATAGTTTACATCCCGATATGTCATTGGATTTGGGGTGGAGGATGGCTGATGAACATGGGCGCAATTGATTTTGCAGGAGGAGTTGCCGTTGAGGTCAATTCCGGAGTTTCCGCTCTTGCATTGGCATTAATATTGGGAAAAAGAAAGGACCCTTCATTGCTTCCTCATAACATGGGCTATTCAGTTTTAGGAGCAGGATTTTTATGGTTTGGATGGATGGGATTCAATGGAGGATCTTCTCTTGCCGCTAACGGGCTTGCAGGTTCTGCCATTCTTGTTTCAAATACTGCAGCGGCCGTTGCAATGATTCTTTGGGTCATTTTTGATGTTATAAAAATCGGAAAACCAACAGTTTTGGGCGCAATTACCGGTGCCGTTGCAGGGTTGGTGGCTATTACTCCAGCTTCAGGTTTTGTTACTCTTTCAGGTTCAATAGTTATCGGAATCGGTGCGGCCGTAATATCTTATTTGGCTGTTTACAATCTTAAAGGCAGATTTGGTTATGATGATGCTTTGGATGTATTTGGAGTTCACGGACTGTCAGGTGTCTGGGGATTGATAGCTACAGGTCTGTTTGCATGTCCTGCCATTAATGGAGTGGCCGGGCTATTTTATGGAAATCCCAACCAGTTGATAATTCAGCTGATAGCGGTTGTGGCAACTGTAGTTTACTCATTTGTTGTAAGCTTGCTTATTGCAAAAATATTGGATAAGGTCATAGGTTTAAGAGTTGAAGATAAAGAAGAAATTAGGGGCCTTGATTCTGCATTGCACAAGGAATCAGGTTACAGGATTTAAAAATTATTGGTGATATTATGAAAAGGATTATTGCGGTTATTCGTGAGGAAATGTTTGAAAATGTTAAACATGCACTTTTAACATCAGGTTGTGAAGGAATGAATGTGTCTACTGTAAAAGGAAGGGGCAGACAAACAGGTACTAAAGAATCCTACAGGGGTTCAAGCTACTGTATAGATTTGATTCCAAAAACAAGGGTTGAATTAATTGTTAATGAAGAGGATTTGGAGGATATCATTGACATAATTCTTGAAAGCGCCAGAACAGGTGATGTTGGGGACGGAAAAATATTCGTTTCTGATGTTGAAGAAGTGATTAGGATAAGAACAGGTGAGCGAGGCTCCAATGCAGTTTAGCTGAATTATTTTTTTGAAGTGGTTATTTTTCCACTTTATTTTTTTAATATTGTTTAACTCTTTTTTTATTTGGTTATATATTAATTAGTAACTTTCTTTTTTTTAAAAATTATTTAAACATATTTATGTAATAATATGAATAATTATTTATTAACTAAAGGTAGAAAAGTATTTTATCAATTATACTTGATTTGCCTTTGTTATCAGGTGATAAAAATGAGAGAGTTATATGAGAAAATGATTAACGAGTCAATTTCTGCTCAAAAAGCGGACGTTGCAGTTATATCAGAAAACAGGTACAACGACTTTAAAATTACTGATGCAAAACTTTATGCAGATGTAGTAGCAGGCATGAAAGCATTGGACAATCAGGCAGAATCAGTAATTAACCTGCACAAGGAATCTGTTAAAAACCACTACGAGATTTTATCTTCCATTACAGACACTCTAAAATGTGAAGACGATCCTTTCATAGAACACTTCCAAACTCCTCCTGTATTGGAAATATTATGTGAAGAGGACGGCGAATTTGCTGACAGTGTAGACAAATTCATTCAGGCCATTGCCGATAATGAAGCTCTTGTTGCAAAGGAATCCATTAGAAGATATGGTGGATTTTATGGACCAACATGTGTCGTGGACTTTGCATTAATGCCTGGAAGTACCAGTAATGTTGTAAATCAAATACTTCAAAAAACAGACATTCCTGAAGCTCATAAACAGGCAATTTTATCTGCAAAATCTTGGGGTATGAATACTTCATACGGTATTGGAGATGCATTTGCAAACGCTATTGAAGCCGGTGCAACTGCCGCTGAAGCAACAGAAAAAGAAATTGCAGCACTTCAAATGATTTACAAAACTCCTATTGAAGGTCAGGCCACATTGATGGATGATGCAGACCACTCCTCATTTGATGTAAGGGATTATATGAACAAATACAAAAAGGCAATGACTTCTGCTGTCAAATCTGCAATGGATGATGGAGTGCATTACGGAAACATTGTAACAGTGCCTGCATACTGTGTTGGAGATATCGGACACCACATCGGCCAGTCCACATATAACATGTGTAAGGATGACGTGACTTTAGCTATTGTTCGCTCAACTGCAGATGTTATTGCAAACACATTAACATCCAACTTGGATAATTATAAATCTGAATTTGATGTGCTTAAATTAGCTACAGGTTCATCTGCATGTGCAACAGAATTCATTTTAGAATTGGATGGATTCAATGCACCAATGGTGGTTGATTTATTTTCTAAAAGATTCCATAACTTTGTACAGCAATATCCGACAAGAGGTGCGGCTGCAGAGTTGCACAACTGTGATTTCATGGACATGATTTACAGAGGATTCAATGCAATCAGTGCAGCAAGAAAATTCAGAGCAGGCACCGGCGGAGAATTAGTACCAAAAATCAATGGATTTGCAGTTGATTTAAGTCCTATTTTAGAAAGCGAAATTGTAATGAATCCACAAAGATACACTTATCCTGCATGCGCAATTACAGTAAGATTCTCTTCACTTATGAGATTGGCAGACTATCCATGTCTTTTAACTTCAGAACCTATTACCGCAACCATGATGACAAATATCATTGCACTTAACAAAGAGGCACCAGGGTCACCTGTAAGAGGTTGTAAAAACTGTGCTGCAGCTTCACTTGTGGATAACAAACATGAATACTGTCAATGGAGAGAAGCTGTATAGGTGAGGTAAATGACTTGTAATATAAGAAAAAAATTCTTTGCAGAACTTCTTGGAACATTTTTCCTTGTATTTTTTGGTACAGGATCAGCTGTAGTGACTTTATTGATTTCTGAGAGTGTTACTCCTGGTCTTGCAGGAATCGGACTTTTAGGAGGTTTGGGTGACTGGATTGCTATTGCATTGACATTTGGTCTAACTGTAATGGTATGTATCTATGTGTTTGGAAAGATTTCCGGTGCACACTTGAATCCTGCTGTAACTATTGGGCTTCTTGTAACCAAAAACATTGCTTTGGTTGACAGTATCTATTATATAGTTGCACAGGTTATAGGTGCATGTTTGGCAAGTTTATCTTTATTCTTATGTCTTGGTGCTCCGGCAGTAGCTGTTGGAGGATTAGGTGCAACTGCTCCGGGACTTGGAGTAAGCTACATGCAGGCAATGTTTGCTGAGTTTTTAGGAACATTCTTCCTGATGATGGTCGTAATGGGTGTAGCAGTTGATAAAAAAGCCGAACCTGGCTTTGCAGGAATATCAATAGGTATGACCGTAGCTGCAGTAATTGCGGTACTGGGTGCATTTACAGGTGCTTCAATTAATCCTGCCCGTACATTTGGACCATACTTGATGGATATGATTTTAGGAGGTCAAAACCTCTGGGGATTCTTCCCGATATATCTGGTCGGACCTATTCTCGGTGCAATCTGTGCGGCATTTGCATACGCATACCTTGCAAAAGGCAGTGGAGTTTGTGAACTTCCTCAGCCATTTAATGATGAATAATTCTTTTTGAATTATTCAAATTTTTTTCTTTTTTTCAATAAGCTATTTAAATTAAGTATTACTAATATATATAGTAATTAATTATTGGGTGATAATTTGAGTTTTAATATTAGGGAAGCTTTTTTTATATTTATTCGCGGGCTTTTGATGGGGTCTGCAGACATTGTTCCCGGTGTTTCAGGTGGAACAATTGCACTGATAACTGGAATTTATGGTCATTTGATTGAATCTATCAGTAAAATTAAATTTGCTTTTATAAAACCTCTTTTTAAAGGGGATTTCAAAGGTTTTAAAAATGCTTTGTTGGAAGAAATAGATTTTAAATTCTTTATTCCACTGGTATTGGGTATAGGTATTGCATTTCTAACCTTGGCTAAAGTTGTAACTTACTGTATGGAAGTGCACACTGCATTAACATATTCATTCTTCTTTGGTTTAATTATAGCATCTGCTGTGATTTTATTTAGAAAGCTAAGTAAAATCAGCCTTAAAAATATTTTATTTGCATTTATCGGTTTAATTTTAACTTATATATTCGTAAGTATTAATCCGATTGCAGCAAATCACGCTCTGCCAGTTATATTTATTTCAGGAATGATTGCAATTTGTGCTATGATTTTACCTGGAATTTCAGGATCATTTTTATTACTGTTACTTGGCCAATATGCATACATGCTGGATGCAATTCATGAGCTTCGTATTACAGAACTGGTTGTTTTTGTTATTGGAGCAGTAATTGGTATTCTTGGATTTTCAAAAATCTTAAATTACCTTATTAAAAATCATGAAGAAGTAACCATGGCATTTCTTATTGGTGTAATGCTTGGATCACTAAGGGTTCCGGGTTATGAAATCATGAGTTCAGTTAGTTTAAACTTCGCAAGTTTATTACCTTGCCTTGTTGTTGCAGTTATTGCATTTGTAATTATTATAATTATGGAAACCAAATTTGATTACATTGAGTAGGGTGTGCAAAACTTGCCACCTTACTAAAAATTTTTTTGGATTTTGGTAAGTTTTTTTTATCACAAAATTATTTTTTTTTTATATTTTATCAGTTAACATTTTATTTTTTTAGGTAATAATCACTGTTTTTATTGATTTAACATTAATTTAATTATACCAACACAAACTCCCACCAATATACTCCTGCTTCCAGTTAATAATGAAAGCAAGACAATACAAAGTTACATTCCTGCTTACTAGTGTACTGCATTAGTGAATTTATACACAACTTATATTATCTTTGTGGGATAGATATACTATTGATTGATATGGGATTATTTAGTAACAATAAATCAGAAGAAGAGATATTTGAAGAAGCATTGGCAGAAAATAATATTTTTGAGGGTGTAAGTTGCAAAGTGGTTTTTCCAGTCACTGACCTGAAAATATCTACACATGATGGCTTTACAAGGGGTGTTGCTACATTAACATTAGGTATTGTTGGATGGGCCGCAACTAGTGGTATAAAACAAACAGAACAAAATCGTGTTTTACAAACAGAATTACAGGTTGTTAATAAAGGAATTGTTTTTAAAAAATCAACTAGGGACCAAAAGGATTTAAGAATACCTTATGATAATATTGTAAAAGCCAATCGTAAGGAGGGTATGTTTGAATTCACAATATTATTACTTGAAAATCAAGAAATTCATGTGCATTTGTTTTCTATAAAAGGAGAGCTTAACTCACCATTATATGTAAGAAATCATTTAACAAATATAATCAACGAACGTGCATGTGGTGCTCAATACGAAGAAGGTGGATGGGGTCTTGAACACGGAACAGCAGAACCGCAGGAAACTAAACAGGAAAATGGTTCATTATTGGATGAACTGGAAAGGCTTGGAAATATGTACAAGGAAGGATTATTGACTGATGATGAGTTTGCATTAGCAAAGAAGAAATTACTTGGGGGTGATTAATATGACCAAACAATGCTTTTACTGCAGCTATCCAAACAAAGACAATGCAACACGATGCATCAACTGTGGAATGGAGCTAAACAAGTACTGGGACAAGTCTGGTGACAGGCCACAGCTTGTTGATGAAAGAAAAAAATGATTTTGCTGATTCAAATGTTGTAGTAATATGGTTGAATGTCCAAGATGTGGCTTATTATATCCGGTTTAGAATCAGAATGTGGTGTATGTGGATATCAGCCAAATTTTATGATAGTATACTATAAAATTATTTTTATTATTATGATAGAATAACAACTCACAAAACACTTTTTTTGCTTTTTCTATTATTTGACTTGGTGTAAGTCCTGTTAATCCGTGTATTTCTTTAAATACCAAATAATATGTATTAATTCTTTTTGGTTATATCTTTTTTTGCGGCCTAACATTTGTTTCATTTTTGTGTCTGTTTTTGAAAATTTCACCTTTTTTGACATGCGTATTCTTCATGCCCATGATGTTATATAAAGCTTATCGTAATCAAACATGTTTGCAGCGGATTACATTGACTAATCAATCTTTTACTATTTTTTTATTTTTATTGTTTTTTAAACTATATTAACAATTAGAAATATATTTAAATATAATGCTAGTTTTAAAGAAAGTAAAAAAACAGTGGAGATTATATCCAATAGGTTCTCCAAAAGGAGCTTTAAATCATAAAAGAGAACCTGAATTTGTTGGAAATATCAAATTTTCTCATGAAGGAGATTCATTAGCTATTTCCCGCTTTGTTGCAGATTATAATTTTAAGGATAATTCCACTTTAAATGAAAAACTGCTTCCGCCGGGGGAAGTAATTAAATTATTAAGGTCTCAGGCTGTTTTTCTTGCAACTCCCGATGAAAAGGTTGAGAAATTCTTAAGGTCCTATAACATTAAGGTTAGAAAAACTCAGGTATGTGATTACTGTGCCTTTGAAGGAAACATTACAATTGTAAACTCATCATATTCCTATAAGTATAACGGTCAGCTGATCTGTAAGGACTGTGCGCATGACACAATAAAAGAAGAGCTTAAACTTCAGGGATTTGATACAAGCATTTTCAGAAACCTTAAAAAAACCCTGGAAAAGACAGGAAGTTTGGAAAAGACTTTATCTGTTCTGGACCCTCACTTTGATGCAATAAAAAACAGAAATTTAACATTGTTTGACAAGACCCGAAAATCAAAGCATATCATACCTCCAGTTGATATGAAAAGACTTAAGATACCTAAAGACTTTAAGCAGGTTCTTCTGGATTCCGGCAACACAAAATTGCTGCCTGTTCAGTATCTGGCCATTAAGGAAGGCCTTCTTAAGGGTGAAGATTTGCTTGTCGTAAGTGCAACGGGATCTGGTAAAACTTTGGTTGGAGAGCTTGCAGGTATTACAGAAGCTCTAAAAGGTAAAAAGTTCGTATTTCTCACACCTCTTGTTGCTCTTGCAAATCAGAAATACCGTGATTTTAAAAAGAAGTATTCAAAGTTGGGTCTTAAAGTTGCAATTAAGGTTGGAAGAAACAGAGTCAAGGCAAAAGGTGAGCTGAATTTGCCGGATTCTGATGTGTCCAAAGCGGATATTGTAGTTGCAACCTATGAAGGAATAGATTATCTTTTAAGAAATGGAAATTCATCATCCCTGTCTAATTTGGGAGTTGTTTTGATTGATGAAATTCATATGATTGATGATGAAGACCGTGGGACCCGTCTTAACGGTTTGATAAAACGTATAAAGCATTTATATCCTAAGACTCAAATTATCGGTCTATCAGCTACTGTTAAAAATCCTGAATTTTTAGCTTCTGAATTCAACATGAAACTTGTTAAATATGATGAAAGGCCGGTTCCGTTGGAGAGACATTTGGTTTATGTGAGAAATGAGTCTCAAAAACGCCATCTCATGCAAAGGCTTGCTAAAAGGGAATTCAATACAAAATCCAAAAAGGGTTACAGGGGTCAAACCATAATATTTACAAATTCCAGGCGTAAGACTCATCAAATTGCTAATTTCTTAAATAATAAACGTGTTAATGCAAAGGCATACCATGCCGGTTTGTCCTATTATAAAAAGGAAAAAATTGAAAAGGATTTTGATAAAGGTAAAATATCCTGTGTTGTAACGACTGCAGCTCTTGCAGCAGGTGTTGACTTTCCGGCTTCACAGGTAATATTTGACTCTCTGGTTATGGGAAACAAATGGATTAATCCGAATGAATTCTCACAGATGCTTGGGCGTGCAGGAAGGCCTTCCTATCACGACCGGGGAATTGTTTATCTAATTCCTGAAGTTGGAAATGATTTTGCAGGAGAATCTGAAGAGGCAATGGCACTGGATTTACTTGAAAGCAATAGTGAAGATGTCTACATAGAGTATGATGAGGATTCAGCATATGAACAGATTCTTGCAGATATTTCGTCAACATCCATAAAGTCAATGGATGAGCTGAACAAGTTTTACAAAAACATTGATGTTCCCATCAGTATTAAAATAGCTGTTGATGAAATGGATGATTTGGGATTAATAAATAAAAGTTTCAACAACAAACTGGAAGTTACCAAGTATGGTAGAGCCACATCAGTTTCATTTTTATCAATTGATGATGCAGAGTTTATCAAAAATACATTGAATGATTATAACTATTTAAAACGTTATGTTGGCTTGTCGCCGATGTATAAGAAAAAGGATAAGTATGACAAGCTAAAAGTATTAATATTGGCAATGGCACTTGATTTGGAAATGTTTGAAAATGCGTATCTTTCAAGTGTTATTCACAATCAGATTGCAAATGCCCTTAAAATCAAGTTTTCAACAAGACTCTTTGCAGAATCCACTCTTGATATAATTTCGTCAGGTGAAGCAATAGAAAAAGTTGATAAAAAATTCCAGGATGCGTTGATTGGTCTTCAAAGTGATTTCATGCAGTGCAGATGTCAGGACAGGCCATTCTGCAGCTGTATGCAAAGGGGAATTTCAGAAGTTATAGTTCACGAAAGACTTAAAGGCAAGGACCCTCAAGATATATCAAATAAGTTATTTAGAAAGTATCAGATTCAGGTTTATCCTGGTGATATTTTTTCATGGCTTGATAATTTTGTAAAAAACTTGGATGCAATAAAAAGAATAGCTAAAGCTTATAACAGACAGAATATTGTCAAAAAAACTAATTATTTAATTAAAAAAATAGAAAACGGGTGAATACGAATGTATGCAGAAGATAAAATATTGATTGGCTGTAATGAGAATGAAAAAGTGTTTTTGTTACCTAAACTGGCTAACAGACACGGACTAATAGCAGGAGCAACCGGAACAGGTAAAACAATTACTTTAAAGACTCTTGCAGAATCATTTTCAGACATGGGAGTTCCTGTATTTTTAGCAGATATGAAAGGAGATATTTCAGGTCTTGCCAAAATCGGTTCTGAAACTGAAAAAATCAAGACAAATGTTGAAAATTATGGGCTTGCAGATATGGGATTTAAATATCAGGCATATCCTGTTGAATTCTGGGATTTGTTTGGCGAAAAAGGCCTTCCTGTACGTGTAACATTATCTGAAATGGGACCTACACTTCTTTCCAAAATCTTAAACTTATCTGAAGCACAATCAGGTGTTTTAAATATTGTATTTAAGGTTGCTGATAATAATTCATTACCTATAATCGATTTAAAAGATTTAAAAGCAATGATTAATCATGTTGTTGAAAATAAAGCGCAGTATGAAAGCGAATATGGTGCAATAGCTGAAAAATCAGCAAATACAATTCTGAGAAGCTTAATCACTCTCGAAGACCAGGGCGGAAATGACTTCTTTTTTGAACCTTCACTTGACTTGAATGATTTTATCAGGGTGGATGAAAACGGAAAAGGTATCATTAACATACTGGATGCTCAAAAACTCTCACTTTCTCCTGAAATATACTCAACATTTCTTTTATGGATGCTTTCCGAACTCTTTGAGAATTTACCTGAAGTAGGAGATATGGACAAACCTAAATTTGTATTCTTCTTTGATGAGGCACATCTTTTGTTTGATGACATGTCTGCCGAATTCGGTAAAAAAATAGAGCAGATTGTAAGGCTAATCAGATCAAAAGGTGTGGGATTGTACTTTATTTCACAGTCTCCTGCAGATATTCCTGATGATATCTTGGCACAATTGGGTAACAGAGTCCAGCATGCCCTTCATGCATACACTCCAAAAGACCAGAAAGCTGTAAAGGTAGCTGCTGAAACATTCAGACCAAATCCTGACTTTAATACTTCTGATGTAATATCTGAACTTGGAATAGGGGAAGCACTGGTATCTGTACTTGATGAGAAGGGTGTTCCTGGAATTGTTCAAAAAGTCGACATTGTACCTCCTCAAAGTTATATTGGAGCCATTGATGATTCAATGAGAACTGAGTTAATTAATCTCTCTGAACTTAAATCCAAGTACTGGGAACCGGTTGACCCTGAGTCTGCATATGAACTGTTGTTGAATAAAATTGAAGAGGATTCCAATCTTGAAAGCGAAGTGGTGCCTGAAACCAAGGAAGCTATTGAAGAAGCAATAGAACAAAATCATGAAGCACCTGTTGAACAATCTACTCAAGCTGAAGAATCTGCTCCTGAACAGCCTGCATTCGGTTTAGGCGACATTTTGGGAACTGTATTAGGAGGGGGTCAACAGACCACAGGAAAAAGAGCTAAAAAATCTGAAACCCAAAAAATGGCTGAAAGAGCAGCCTCACAGGCAGCAAATACTGTTGCACGTGAAGTTACAAAAGGAATCATGAGAGGAATCTTCGGACAAATGAAATAGGTGATAAAATGCCCCATCCTCACAAGAATGCAATAGCTGAAATGTCAGCTTCATCTTTAATCGGCATAATTGAAGAGTCTAAAATGACTTATGTCCGTGAAAATTTAAGCATATTCCTGCATGAAAGTCAAATTAAACTCCTGAAACAGGTTAAAAAACATGAAAAACCTCATCACAAACGAATTAGAATTAAACAGTTTGAAAAGGCTAAAAAGGATGATTTGTTTAATCTGCATTTGGGTTTGTATTTGAAAAAATATCAAAAACTTGAAAAATATGGCCTGATTGAAATTGACCTGAATCCTGATAACGGCCTAGAGTATGACTGCACACTGACTTCCAAGGGACTGGAAATTTTAGCAGAAATTGCCGACTTGGAAAAAGATTGGGAAAGTGTAGTCAACATTAACGATGAAGATTTGGAAGTTTTAAGGAAATTGGCACTGGATTCTTTTGAAATTTCATATAAACACAAGAAAAACAGGGAATTTATCTTCTGAAATATTTGAATTCCATAGCTATTGAATCATATGCATTTTCAACACATTCAATAGCTTCTTTTCTATTTTTAAAATAATACAGATGGCTTTCACATTCACAGTCAGAGCATCCAAAGCCTTGTGTGCAGGTTGCTTTTTTTGAAATGTAGTGTGACAGTTTGCATTCTATCTTTTTTGTTGATTCATTGAATATTACTTCTTCGATTTCAGATTCTTTTAAAAAATAGTCAATGTGCCAATGCATCTTTTTTTCATCACTCAAGTGTCTGTTTATTCGTGATTCAAGTGAATTCATAGCTGAACCGACATAGACATAATATCCTTTATCAAACTCGATTTTACCTAATTTTTTACCAATTTTAATTTTTGAGGTATTATTCAAATTGATTATCAGACAGTATGTTCCTTTCATAGTAATTCATTTAAGTAAAGTTGATTATTTATAATATTATTTACATAAATTATATATTATATATTGTTGGAGGGAAAGTTTTGTACAAAAAGTATGTCATTTTTGCATTTTTGCTGCTTCTCATTATTCCATTGAGTTTTGCAGCGGATAATGAAACAGCACTGACAGTTGATAGTGATGATTCACTTGTCGTTCCTAATTCAGAGGATGTCCTAAAAGCTTCAAATGATTATTATTTCAATGCATCAGCTGAAACAGACGGTAACGGGTCACTGGATAATCCTTTTAAATATCTGACTGCTGATAGAATCAAAGCTAATTGCAATATTCATCTTTCCAATGGTGAATATCAATTGGACAAAGCAAAATCCATTGATAAAGTCAATATTTACGGTAGTGATGTTGAAAAAACAATAATACAATATAATGGTATAGGTTTTACAGTAAGCAGCAGTCTGACAATTCAAAATGTGACTTTTACAGACATGTCAATTACCAATTATGGAGATATTACTGCAAATAATACTGTTTTTAGCTATGGTTCTGGTTCTAAGCCTGATGACTATGGAAATAACTTCGGAGGAGCAATATATTCTCATGAAAGTTACCCGAATGCCCATGTAACTCTAAATAACTGTACTTTTGAACATAATTTTGCAGTTTATGGCGGTGCAATCTATATGGGTAACGGTTATCTTGAAGTAATTGATACAATTTTCAATTCAAACATGGCATATAATTACGGTGGGGCGATAGCCTGTGAAAAAGCAAAAAATGTAACTATTTCCAAATCCAAGTTTTATAATTCAATATCTGTAGATGACGCCGGCGGAGCTATTTATCTAAGATTATCTCCTTTTACAGGAAAAAGCATTGAATTTGTAAATTCCTCTTCAACATTCGGTTCAGCTATTACTTCACTTAACTCAGCGGTTTCAATTGCAAATGCCAATTTTGAAAATAACTCTGCTAAATGGGACGGTGGTGCAGTTTATCACATGTACGGTGATTTTACCCTAACAGGTTCCAAGTTCACAAATAACTCAGCACGTAACGGGGGTGCATTATTTATTGATAATTCAACTTCATTATATATGAGATCCAATATATTTACCAACAACACAGCATCTTATGCCGCAGGGGCTATTTATTCTCTTTTAAATAAATTAAAAAGCCCTATTGAACCATATAACATTTTTAAGGATAACTTTGCATATTATATGGATGACATCTTTGATACATCCCAACTCAATTTGACAATTGGAAATGGAAACTATAGTATGTATAAAGCAAATCCTGTTGAAATTGAAGTTCTGCCTTCAAAATATAATCTGATTGATGAAGGATACACAACACCTGTTAAAAACCAGGAATCAGGAGGTAATTGCTGGGCATTTGCTGCAATAGCGGTTATAGAGTCATGTATTTTAAAGGCAAACGGTACTTCCATAGATCTCTCAGAAGAAAACATGAAAAATTTAATGGCATTATACTCAGATTATGGATGGAATTATGATGTAAATTCAGGAGGTAATGATTATCTTGTTCGGGGATACCTTACAAGTTGGTTAGGTCCTGTTTTGGAAATCGATGATTTGCATGATGACAATTCAGCAGTTTCCCCAGTAATTGACAGTATATTGCATATTCAAAATATCCTATTTTTAAAACGTGACAATTTCACTGAAAATGATGCAATTAAAAAAGCGTTAATGCAGTATGGTGCAGTTTCAACTTCTTTTGCTTTTTATTACAGTTATTTGAGGAATAATAATTATTATTGCTATAATGTCATGGATTGTAATCATGCAGTAACCATTGTAGGATGGGATGATAACTATTCTAAATCAAACTTTTACAGGGGAAGTTCTATTGAAGGTGATGGTGCATGGATTGTAAAAAACAGCTGGGGTCCGAATTGGGGAAATAAAGGATATTTCTACGTTTCATATTATGATAAGAACTTTGCAAGACCTGGAGTTAGTGATGCTTCTTATACAATAATCTTTAATGACACTATAAAATATGATAAAAACTATCAGTATGATATTTCCGGAATGAGTGATTACTTTTTAAACTCTTCCAGTTCTGTTTGGTATAAAAATATGTTTGAAGCAACAGATGATGAATATCTTGCTGCAGTTTCAACTTATTTTGAAAAAAATACTAATTGGACAGCTTATATTTATGTAAATGATGAGCTAAAACTTGTTAAAGAAGGAAAATCCAATCCAGGTTACTATACAATTGACCTGAATCGTCTCATTCCGTTAAATATTGGAGATGTTTTTGAAGTTGTTTTCAATATAAAAGTTGACAGTGAAGCTGCTTTTCCAATATCTGAGGCAACTAACTTTAACAAATTAATATATAAACCAGGAATTTCTTATATGAGTTATGACGGTGAAAACTGGCAGGATTTATTTGAGCTTTCCTGGACATATCCTGGACATTACTATCTTTCACAGGTGGCATGCATTAAAGCATTCACTGTTTTGGATGAAATTAAAACCACTTTGAATTTGACTGTAGAATTCAACAATCAAAATCCTGCAAATATCACTGCAAAAGTTTTAGATCAATACGGAAATCCTCTAAAAAGCGGTGAAGTAACATTCAATGTAAATAATGATTATTACAGTGTTAATGTTGTAGATGGAATTGCCCTGCTTCATTATGCTTTTTCAGAAGTTTTTAACAATATCTACGCACTATTTGAAAGTGACGGCTATATATCTTCACAAAATTACACAGATTTCTTCATTGAGAAATATAAATTAGGCATTGATTTCAATATAACTCAAAAATTGAATAATATCGTCCTTGATATAATAGCTATGGATAAAATCAACAATACAGCTAAACTCTTTATCAATGAACAGGAGTATATAATTACCTTTGCTGACGGAAAATACTCATTGAACTTAACGGAATTGGAAAATGGAATATATAATTTAACATTAGATATCACATTCCCATTCGAATCAATATATGAAAATAACACTGTAAACGGTACCTTTGTAATAGATATGAAAAACTCAAAAATCCTTGCAGGGGATTTGCTAATCACAGATGAGGATGAAATGAATTACACAGTATTTTTATTTGATGAAAATGATAATCCTCTTTTAAATAAGACTCTTGAAGTAATTCTGAATGGTGAAATCTATAATCTGACAACTGACGGTGATGGTCGTGCTGTAATGCCATTGAATTTAAATCCTGGCTCATATAATGTTGACATTAATTTTAAAGGGGACAATAATTACTTCAATTCAAATGCAACATCAAATATTGTACTTAAAAGACATGTTTTAATTGATTTAGGAATTGATAAAGTTCGAAATAACATAACCTTAAACATTAACATTTCAAAACAAATAAATGATACATTAACTGTTGTAATTAACAATAAAACAGAAATAATTGAAGTTAAAAATGGTACATCTTCATTAAATTTAATTAATTTGGATAATGATGTTTATAATGTTACTGTTGATATAAATGGTCTATTTTATGTTTATGATAATGATTCAACCGGTTTTATAGTTGATGTAAGGCGCACACAAATTATTGCAGATGATGCAGTAATATCAGATGAAGGTCAAAATTATACTGTTCTATTAGTGGATGAATTTAACAATACTCTGTCAAATAAGTCTGTTGAACTTGTTGTGGATGGAATGACTTATAATGCATTCACTGACATTAACGGTCAGGCAGTATTTTTAGTTGAGTTAAATGTTGGAGATTATGTTTCAGCCATTAACTTTAATGGAGATAATGATTATATAGAATCAGATTCTTCAAGTAATTTCAAGGTTAAAACAAAAGTGGATATAAATTTAACCTCTGTGGTCACTCAGAATAATGTCCTGGTTTCAATAAACATATCTAAAATGATTACTGACTATTTGACATTAATCATTAATAATGATACAACCACAGTTAAAGTCATTAACGGAATGGCAAGACACAGATTATTCAATTTGGAAAATGGTATATATAATTTATCCGTTAACTTGAATAATGATATTTACATGTATAATGAGGTTTTATCAGAATTTGAAATTGATGTTATTCATACTCAGATTTTAGCAGAGGATTTAATAACTGATGATGAAAGTACTCTAAATTATACAATTTATCTGATGGGTAATGATGGCAATCCTGTTTTAAATAAGTCTTTTGAAATAAATATGAATGGAAGTTATTATAATCAAAAAACCGATGATGACGGTAAAATAATCCTTCCTTTAAATCTCAAATCAGGCATATATGCTTTAAACATTGCATTTAAAGGTGATGATAAATATATCGGATCAAATAATTCAACAACAATTAAAGTCAAAACAAAAGTAAATCTTGGTATGGAAATTGATAAATTTGCCAATAATGTTACTTTGACTTTTAATTTGTCTAAAGCTGTTAATGATACTTTAAATGTTGTAATTAATGATGATTCTTATCTTGTTGGTGTTGTTGATGGTGTTGGTTATTTAAGTTTCTTTGATTTGGTTAATGGGGTTTATGATGTTAGTGTTAATTTAGACGAAGATGATTATGAGTTTGATGTTGCAGAAGCTCAATTTGTAATTGATATGAAAGAAATTAACATTTTGTGTGATGATATTGTTATTAATGATGAAGATTATTTCATTTATAATGTTACTTTAATTGATGGTAATAATCAGTTAATTGTTGGTAAAGAAGCTGAAATTATATTGGATGGTGCTGTTATTAATAATAAAACTGATAGTAATGGTCAGATTTTTATTCCAATTAATTTAACTTCTGGAATTTATACATTGACTGTCAATGTTGCTGGTGATGATTCTTATTTCAAAAACACTTCCTCCAGTGTTATAAATGTTAAAAGTAAAGTTGTTATTGATTTAAGTATTGATAAATTTGCCAATAATGTTACTTTGGCTTTTAATTTGTCTAAAGCTGTTAATGATACATTGACTGTTGGAATTAATATTGATTCTTATGGTGTTGGTGTTGTTGATGGTGTTGGTTATTTAACTTTGTTTGATTTGGTTAATGGAATTTATGTGGTTAATGTTGGTCTAGATGATAATATTTATGATTTTAATGCTGTAAGTGGTCAGTTTGTTGTTGATGTTAGAAAAACTGAGATTATAATGGATGATTTATTCATTAATGATGAGGATTTCATCAATTACACAATTTCTCTCATAGATGAAGATTTAAATTCCATAAAAAACAGGTCAATTATAATTAATTTAAATGGGACTGTTTATAATTTATTTACAGACATGAATGGTCAAGTTGTAATTCCAGTTAACTTAAAACCTGGAAATTATGAAGTTACAACTGAGTTTATGGGCGATGATTCTTATTTCAAATCCAGTAGCAGCAGCGTTGTTAAAGTCAAATCTAAAGTAACTATTAATTTAAATTGGAATATGTTTTTAAATAATGTTGATTTGGTATTTAATATGTCTAAAGCTGTTAATGATACTTTGACTATTAATTTAAACAATAATTCTTATGTTGTTAGTGTTGTTGATGGTGTTGGTCGTTTAAGTTTGTTTGATTTGGCTAATGGGGTTTATGATGTTAATGCAGCTCTAGATGATAAGGTTTATGATTATGATACTGTAAGGGATAAGTTTGTTGTTGATGTTAAGGAAACTGTGATTTTATTGGATGATTTAGTTATTAATGATGAGGATTTCATTAATTACACAATTTCTCTAACTGATGGGGAGGGTGATGCTCTTTTAAATAGGTCTGTTGCTTTAACTATTGGTGGACAATTTTATAATTTAACTACTGATAGTAATGGTCAGGTTATTATTCCAGTTAACTTAAAACCTGGTAGTTATGAAGTTAAGGCTGAATTTATGGGTGATGATTCTTATTTCAAATCTATGAACAGTAGTGTTATTAATGTTAAATCTAAAGTTGTTATTTTCTTAAATAGAAGTATTTCTTTAAATAATGTTGATTTGGTATTTAATTTGTCTAAAGCTGTTAATGATACTTTGACTATTAATTTAAACAATAATTCTTATGTTGTTAGTGTTGTTGATGGTGTTGGTTGTTTAAGTTTGTTTGATTTGGCTAATGGGGTTTATGATGTTAATGCAGCTTTAGATGATAAGGTTTATGATTATGATACTGTAAGTGATAAGTTTGTTGTTGATGTTAAGGAAACTGTGATTTTATTGGATGATTTAGTTATTAATGATGAGGATTTCATCAATTACGCAATTTCTCTAACTGATGGGGAGGGTGATGCTCTTTTAAATAGGTCTGTTGCTTTAACAATCGGTGAGCAATATTATAATTTAACTACTGATAGTAATGGTCAGGTTATTATTCCAGTTAACTTAAAACCTGGTAGTTATGAAGTTAAAGCTGAATTTATGGGTGATGATTCTCATTTCAAAACCAGCAATGTCAGTTCTATTAATGTCAAATGCAAAGTCTCAATTGATTTAAGCATTGAAAAATCAGCAAATAATCTCAGTATGACTATTGATTTATCCAAATCCATAAATGATACATTAACTGTTGTAATCAATAATAAAACCTATGAAATTACTGTTGATGATAATCAGGCTTCTTTAAGTCTATCCAATCTCGAAAATTCAGTTTATGATGTTTATATCAGTTTAGATGAGGATTTCTATGATTTCAATCATATTGAATCTCAGTTTATAATTGATTTTAAACAATCAAGAATAATTGCAAATGATTTGACAGTTACGGAAAATGAATTGGCTATTTTCAATATAACCTTGATTGATGAAAATTCAAATCCTGTAACTAATCGTTCTGTTGAATTTAACTTGAATGGAAAAGATTATATCAAAACTACTGATATGAACGGTAAAGCATCATTATTGGTTTATTTAAGTGAAGGAATCTATGATATTATCTCACAATTCAGAGGCGATGATAACTATTCCAAATTCTCTATTACAAATAAAATCATGGTTGAAGCTCTTAAAAACACTACTGCCAGTCCTGATAATTTCATCACGGATACTATAATTAAATTAAACTCTTCATTCCCAAATGAAACATTTGTAGTAACAATTAATGATAAAATCTACTCTGTGGATGTTAACAATTTCACTGAAGCCCTGCCGTTGAATAATATTTCAAATGGAATTTATGATGTAACTATATCCTTGAATGACACTGATGATCCATATTTCAAAAATATTACTTCTCAATTTGTCATTGACATTAAGGATTCTAAAATCATTTCAGCTGATTTAACAGCTTATCATAATTACAAATCCACTTATTCAATCATATTAACTGATTTGGATGGTAATGCTTTAGCAGGTAAACTTGTAGCATTTGATTTAAATGGTGTAAGGACAAGTGTGCTTTCAGATGGGTATGGTCAGGCTATTTTTGAGTTTGAGCTTCCTGTTGGAACATATTATATTAACGTCAGCTATTCCGGTGATGTTTATCAGTATTATTCCAGTTCAGTTTCCAATTTAATCATTGTTAAAAGTGCAATTGTTGAAATTGATTCAACAACAAAGACATACAACTCTAAATATATGGTTAAATTCCTTGATAATGCAGGAAATCCTTTGAGAAATTCAAATGTTGTCTACACTATAGATGATGTGACCTATGTAAAAAGCACTGACGCACAGGGATATTTATCTGCAGATATTTTACAAACTCCGGGTAATCATACATTAACATTAACAAATCCAATCAATAATGAAACCCTGACTAAAAATATCTCTGTTATACCTAGAATTGCTCAGAACAATAATCTGGTAATGTATGAATATGCTGGAAAATACTATAAAGTTTTAGTCCTTGATGATAACGGAAATCCGGTTAAATCAGGTGAAATCGTTCAAATGATTTTAAACGGCAAGACATATAATGTAAAAACAAATGTTGATGGTTATGCTTCACTTAAAGTTAATTTGAAAAATAAAGTATACACAATAACCACTAAATATAAAGGATATTCTGTATCAAATAAAATCACCGTTAAACCGGTTTTGATTACTAAAAATGTAGCTGTAAAATATGGTAAAAAAATCACCTTTAAAGTTAAACTATTGGATAAGAAAGGTAAGATTTTAAAGAATAAAAAAATCACTTTCAAGTTTAGAGGCAAAAAATACATTGTAAAGACTAACAAAAAGGGTTATGCTACATTAACACTTAAACTTAAATTAAGAGCTGGAAATTATAAAATATATACTTCTTACGGCAAATCAAAAGCCACAAATAAAATTACAATCAAAAAATAATAGGTTTAATTTTAAACCTGTTAACTATTTTTTTTTAAAGATATCAAATTTATTTGAAAAGTATATATAATTTGATTTACATAAATATTTAGCATATATTTTATATTTTATCAATAAAGGTTGTAATTATGAGGTCATATAATAAATATTTAATCGCAGCGGTTTTGCTGATTTTCATATTTTCTATAGGAAGTGCATCTGCGAGCGATTTTGAAAATACAACTCTCAATCACATTAGTCCTGATAATGGGACAGTTGTTTTATCAGAAAATAGTGATAATGTGATTGGAGACACATTAGATGAAATTACTGTTGATAATTGGGATGATTTGCAGGAATATTGTTCTAAAAGTGATAAAAATTATGTGTTGAAACTGAAAGAAAATACTAATTATTATCCGACTGATTTAAAAGATTCCAGTTATCAAATTCAGGTAAATAATAATGTAACAATATTGGGAAGTTCCGGTGCATACTTTGGAGATTCATCTCCTGATGCCAGATCTATCAGTTATTTGGCTATAAATGTGCCTGAAAATTCAGGTTTTGGAATCACTTTAAAAAACATTACATTTAAATGGATTTCAACAAGTTTCATGCCTGATGCAGTATTTTTGCAAATGGCAGGAAATGCAAATAACATTATTGAAAACTGTGACTTTTTAAATTGTACACTGACAGGAGGACATTCCTCTCTTGTATATTTATTGAGAGGAGATGTTACTTTAAATAATTGTTCATTTAAAAATATTCTCTCTGACTTTGGATGTGTAAGTTTATATGACCCTAAAGATAATCCTATGGATGTATGTACTAATGCACGTGGTGAGATAAGTAATTGTTACTTTGAAGGTAACTATGCTAGAACTGAACCTGGATGTATTAATAATTGTGGTGTACTGACAGTTACTAATTCCACTTTCTATAGAAATACTGCTTCAAGATGGGCTGGTGCAATACATACTCATGGTGGTGCAAATACTACTATATATGATTCTAACTTTACTGATAATTTAGCAGGTTGGAATGGTGGTGCACTATATACATATAGTTATTTACAAATTTATAATACTATATTTATTGGTAATAACTGTACTACTAATAATGGTGGTGGTGCAATAGGTGCAAGTAAGTATTTACATTGCCCATATATTCATATAGAAGATTCCCTATTTGAAGATAATGAGAATCTATGTTGGGGATTGGATGAACTATCTACTACAGGTACTGGTCGTGGTGGTGCTATATCTTTAATGGATGAAGGTGCACTAACTGTATTAAATACTACATTTATAAAAAATAGTGCTTCAATAGGTACTGCCATATGTGCCATTGCACAAGGTCAATATGGTTCACCTGATGTTACTATTATAGGTAACAGGTTTATTAATCATACTCGTGTAGGTGATGTATTAAATATCAAATTAAACTATAATTCTGATTGTGAAATCAGGGATAATTATTATTTGGCAAATTCCATAGAATTTGCAAAACTTAAACTTATAGCTGATGAACGTGTTGGTGATGAGGTAACTTTACATGTTGATGTAGCCTTAAAAAATCCTGATTTTTATGATTCAGATATTTTAGAGAAATCTGGTTATGATGTTTACATGGATGGGCAATATTTAAAGACTGTTAATTCAAAAGATTTTACAATAAATTTAAAAAACATTGAAAAAGCCCAAGTTTATGTAGTCCCATCTATATCAATTAGTAAAAGTAGCGAAGTTTCTGTTGGTATGCCTATAGAGTATATGTATCTATCACAAAAATCAGGTAATGACAACAATAACGGATCTAAAAATGCTCCAGTAAAAACTTTCGCAAAAGCAATTGAACTTGCAAATGCAACTGGGAATATTATAGTCATGGATGGAACATTCTCAGAAAAAAATCTTGAAATTAATTATGATTTAACTATTGCAGGTGAAGATAATGTTGTAGTTTCATCTAAAGGAAATGTTTTTAATGTTGGCAATGTTGAGCTGTCACTTAAAAACATAACATTTAAAAATTCTAAACAGGCATCATCTTCATCTGAAAGAATTATAAAACAGAGTGGAGGATTTTTAAATCTTGAAGACTGTACATTTGAATCAAATTCATATAATACTCTTATTGAGTCTTCTGCATCAATTGAAGCTAATAATTTAAAATTCATAAAAAATAATGCAATATTGATTTTAGCTGATGATTATAAAATCACTTCTTCTGTTTTTGACAGTAATGTTGCCAATACAAAAACCAAAATGTCTACATTGATTAAATCCAATAATGGCCAAAAAGCATTCATTTCAGATGTAAGATTTTCAAATAATACTGTAATTGACGGATGTGTTTATTTTTATGCAAAATCGACTCAAAATATATTAACAGTAACTGATTCAGCATTTATAGGAAATAGTGCTAATGAAGGATGTTCATGTATTTTAATGCCTTATTCAGGAGGGCTGCTTGATGTAAAATCATCATTATTCATTAACAATACTGATTCCAGCAGAACAGGTGCATTGATTTTAACATCAACAGAAGTCCATGTCACAGATTCAATATTTTTACAGAATACTATAGCAAATTCAAACAATGCATTAATCAATGCTAAATCTTCTGCCAACTTAAAGAATATTTATTGTGACGGTAATTGGTTTGGAAATACTCAGGAAAATTATAATATTTCTCCACAAATCAGTTCTTCATCAAAATGCAGCTATTGGCTGTACTTGAATGCATCAGCAAATACAACAAAGATGTTTATAGGAGAAAATGCAAAGGTCAGTTTTGATTTAAATAATATATATAATAAAAATGGCGAAGCGTCATACTGGGATTCAAGTAAATTGCCAACTGTGGATTTATCCATTTCAACAGTTGGAGGAAAATCCAGTGAATCATATGTTACTCTTATTTATGGAATGGCAAATACAATCTATACATTAAATGAAGTAGAAGGCAAGTTAATTGCAAGTTATAATGGTTTTGAAGATGTAATTAATTTTACAAAAGCCAGATTAGATCCAAAAATGGAAGTAACATTCAATAACATTTCAGTTGATGATGATGAAATAATTGCTGTTGCTTTAATTGATGATGCAACAGGTAATTTAACATTAACTTTTGGAAATACTACTAGAACTCAAGATATTACAAATCCAAAAACAACATTTACTTTATCTGATTTATCTGCAGGTGATTATACTGCTGTTATAACATATTCCGGTAATAAATTTTATGAATCAGCTGAAAAATCAATTCAATTCAGTGTAAATAAATATAATTCAACAACTGCAGTGTCTGCCGGTCAAATTGAAGTTGGCCGTGATGTAACATTAACAATCAATGTTTCCCCAAGTGTAACCGGAAACATAACTTTAATCATTAACAATAAGGAAGAAACTTTAACTCTTGTTAATTCAAAAGCAAACTATACAATTAACTCAATAACAAGAGGGGATTATGATATTAAAGTATTGTATAATGGAAATTATAAATATTTAACAAGTCAGGACTCCATCAAATTCTCTGTAGACAAACTGAACACTACAATTGCAGTTAATGTTGAAGATATTGTTTACGGGCAAAATGCAATAATTGAAGTTGTTCTGGATGATGATGCAACAGGAAATGTGACTATTGCTATGAATAATGAGAACACAACATCAGAAATTATAAACGGAAAATCTCTATTCAATATTTCTAAATTAAATGTAGGAAATAAAGAATTATTCGTTTATTATGGTGGAAACAATGTTTTCAATGCTATAAATTACACAACTTCATTTAATGTTTTAAAAGCCTCTACTACATTAACAATTAATGCAAATGACATAATGATTGGACATGATGAAAATATTGAAGTGATTGTTGAAAATGGTGTTGATGGAAACATTACAATCACATGTGCCGGCCAAAGTATTGTTAAAACAATTCCACGTACTGGAAAAGTTTCATGGAAACTTTCAAACCTGCCTGTGGAAAAATATGTCATTTCCGCTATTTTAATAAGTGATAATTATTTCAATGTTGAAAATACAACAGAATTTAATGTTTTGGATTATGAAACTCCATTATGGCCGAATCAGGGATATGATATTCAAAACACTGGAAAATCACCTTATGATACTGATTCAAATGGTGCAATCCTTTGGAGTTATAATGTAAGTGGTGAAATCACTGGAAATCTGGCAATCGACTGTAATGGCAATATCTATTTAGCTACCTCAACTGCTGTTTATGCATTAAATAATGCAGTTCAATTATGGAATTATACTCAAAAGTTTGATGGCAGCTTCTATGGTGTAGCTATTGGTCGTGATGTGATTATCGTGCCTGAAAACGGAAATACTATTCATTTCATCAATCAGACAACAGGTGAAAAATTCGGCAGATCCAATATTTATCAGGGTTCCAGCTTATTTGCACCGGTAATTGATTCAAATGCAAATATATACATTTCCAGTGAATATCAAGTCTCATCATCTGACTATAAACTGGTTATAATTCCATATTCTCTCTGGGAAAACGGTGGAAATCCAACAATAATAAGTCTTGGAAAATCCCAACCTGTTTCTTCTCCTGTAATTGTTAGTGAGAGTACTGCAGTTGTTTCATGTGATGACGGTCTTAAAATAATTGATTTGGATAACAAACAAGTCATGTCTAGTATTCCTGGTAAAAATAATGGAATTCGTCCTGTTATGGGTCCTGGAAATATGATTTATGCAGTATTGGATGACAATATCGTTGAGATTACTCCTGACGGAAATCAAATCTGGAAAACTAAAATAACTGGGGGTTCTGGTAGTTATCTTGCATTGGATGATGAATGGGGATTATATTCCATCAATTCTCAAGGAAATCTGTACAGATATGATTTGATTGATGGTAGTGAATCATTAATTTCCAATCTGACTTTCACTTCTGGTATTTTAGTTGGAAATGATGGAAATATTTACGTTGGTTCAAATAACATGTTATACTCATTTGATAGTGAAGGTAATGTAGTGTGGAAGTCTGATATGGGATTAGAAATAATCGGCACTCCTATAATAGGTAATAATGGCTTAATTTATGTTGCTACAAATGGGTCTATTGCAGCATTATCATCAGCTAAATTAATCAGTCCTGATATTACAATTAATGTTACTGATGTGTCTGTTGGACAAGACGTTACAATTACTGTTGGCATAAATAACCAATGCATTGGTGATGTCATCATTAAAATTGATGGAAAAACTTATACTGATTCAATAAATAATCAAGGAATCATTGTTAAAACCCTTTCTGATTTAAACGTTGGAATTCATACAGTGGAGGTGTATTATAATGGTGATGCCAGATTCACTGGTCAATCAGTATCATCTAACTTCACAGTTAAAAAATCTGTTACTGCTTTAAATGTCAGTTCTGAGGATATTTTTGTTGGTGAAAATGAAACAATCAGCATTATAATGCCGAATGATGTTTTAGGCAATGTTTCATGTGTAATTAATGGTAAAAATTACTCTGCAAAGGTTAATAATGGTATTTCAAATATAACTATTTCAGATTTGGAAGCCGGAAAGTATGCAGTAACTATTAAGTTTGAAAGTGAAAACTATGCTGACTGTGAAAATATCACTTCATTTATAGTATCTAAAATTAAGCTATCTCAGGATGTTTTAAATGTTAACGGAACAATATTTGCAATTTCACTTCCTTCTGATGCAAAAGGCAGTTTGATTGTCAATGTAAATGATAAGGCTTACACTCAGGAAGTAATTGATGGTAATGCTATTTTAAGCATATCTGATTTGCATCCTGGTGATTATACTGCATCTGTTATGTATTCTGGTGATAATAAATATGAATCTGTTATTTTCAATAATGTTTCATTAAATATAGATAAATTGCCTTCTGAAATATCTGTTATTGCTTATAATATTTATGTGGGTGATGTTTTAACTGTTAATGTTACAGCATCTGTCAATTCCGGCAAAATAACATTAACATTGAATAATAAAACTTATGATATTACCATAGAAAACGCTTTTGCAACATTAACTGTATCTAATTTGGAAGCAGGTAGCTATGCTGTTGTTGTTCAATATTCCGGTGATGATACATACAATCCTTGTGTAAACACAACTTCTTTCAGTGTTTTAAAGGTTGATGTTCCTGTGACTAATGATATGAGTCTGGTGATTCTTCTGTTTATAGTATTTCTCTTCCTGTTGATGCTACTGGTACTTTTACTGTTTGTGTTGATGGTGTTAATTACACTGCAACTTTGGTTAACGGTAAAGCTTCTGTTAATGTTTCTGATTTGTCTGAAGGTAGTCATAATGTTACTGTGATTTATTCTGGTGATGGTAAGTATTCGGCAATTTCTAAAAGTGCTGTTGTTTATGTTGATAAAAAGGATAATGGTACTGCTGAGAAGATTTCTTCTGATTTAATTATTGGTGTTTGTGATATCTTTGTTGGTGATGTTGCTTCCGTTAATGTTAAGGTTTCTGAAAATGCTACTGGAAATATAACTATAACTGTTGATAATCGGGATTATTCTGTTGTTGTTGATAATGGTGTTGTTAATCTTGATATTTCTGGTTTAGGTGTTGGGGAGTATGTTGTTGTTGCTAGGTGAGTCTGGTGATTCTTCTGTTTATAGTATTTCTCTTCCTGTTGATGCTACTGGTACTTTTACTGTTTGTGTTGATGGTGTTAATTACACTGCAACTTTAGTTGATGGTAAGGCAAGTGTTAATGTTTCTGATTTGTCTGAAGGTAGCCATAACATTACCGTAACTTATTCAGGTGATGCCAAATATTCACCTATAGTTAAAAGTTCTGTGATAACTATTGCACCTCCGGTTAAATTGGCAGGGTCTAATTTATCAATGCTTTATACAAGCGGTAAGTACTATAAGGTTAGATTAACACAAGGTGATCTTTCATTGGCAGGTAAAAAGGTTAAAATAATCATCAACAGTAAAACCTATACAAGAACTACTGATGTGAACGGTTATGCTTCAGTTAAAATCAGCTTGCCTCCAAAAACATACAAAGCTCAGGCATTTTACGGTGATTTAAAGGCGACTAATAAAGTAGTTGTAAAAAGCATAATTTCCGCTAAAAATATCAATGCTAAAAAATCCGCTAAGAGCATTATGATCAAAGTTACCTTGAAAAAAGTTAATAATAAGTATCTCAAAAACAAGAAAGTGACTTTAAAATTCAACAAAAAGACATTTAAGGCCAGAACCAATAAAAAAGGTGTTGTTACATTCACTATCAAAAAGAATGTGTACAACAAACTCAAAGTTGGTAAAAAATACTCTTATCAGGTTACTTATGTAAAAAGTACAGTTAAGAAAACTATTAAACTTAAATAAATGGGAATTTTGTAATTTCTCGTTCTTTTCTTTTTTTGCATATATACTGGCTTTAAATTAAATATTAAAATATGATGTAACTATGTTTATATTGATGGAATGGATAATTATTTTCTGATTTTCTTTTTTTCTCATCAATTTCTGTAGAGTATTCTTTTTCTAAATGATATGTAAAAATGATTGTTTAGGAGGTTATTCATTTATAATTTATACTTAATTTTTTTTCATTTTAAATTTTATCTTATAAATTTTATTTTTTTTCAATTACAAATTAATTTATATATTAGTATGCATATATATTAAGAATGTAAAGTTAAATTTAGTTTTATTTATGTTAACTTTATATTTAAATAACATTGAATCGAGTGATTGAATGAAGATAAATAAAAAAAATATTTTTATTTGCGCAATATTGGTCGTAATGATGCTTTTATGCGTCAGTGCGGCTAGTGCAAGCGATGCAACTGATGATACGCTAGCCAGTGATGATGCTAGTGTTGAATTAGGTGCAAGTGGAGATACTATCTATGTGGATAGTTCTTCTACGACTGACGACGAACAAGGAACAGAGAGTAATCCTTATAAAACAATTTCTGCCGCTGTTAACTCAGACAAAGTTACTGGTGGGGAAACTATTTTTATAAAAAATGGAAACTACTCTGTAAATGAAACAATAACTTTTACAAAATCTGTAAATTTACTTGGTGAAAGTAAAGACGGAGTATCTGTCAAATCAACAATGAATTCTGAAATCTTTGTTGGTACTGATGATGGTCTTGTACTTTCATTTACTAATTTAAAAATTGCAGATTCTTCAAAAACTGGTGGAACTGGTATTTTAAGATTCACCGGTGGAAAAGTAATGAATATTGACTTTAACAACTGTACTTTTGAAAATATGACAAATAAATATGGTGTAATGCAATTCGCATCAACTGGAACCATAAATATTGACGGATGTACTTTTTCAGATATTAAATCTTCAACTACAAATGGTGCAGGTGCAATATATGCTAGTAATGGTGGAACAATCAACATTAAAAACACAGTATTTGACAATTGCAGGTTAAGTGTTGCTTCCGGTCAAATGGGAGGTGTCATTTACTTGACAAATGGAAATATTGTCTTAAATATGGATAATGTAACCATTCAAAACTGTATTTCACCAGCAAACAGTATTGTACGTTCAACCGGTACTGTTGACATTAAAAAATCTAAATTTGTAAATAATACTGTTCAATTATCATCTGCAGGTTATGTTGGAGAAAGTTTATTCTATATTGGTGCTAGCGGACAAATGACTATGGAACAATCTATTATTGCTGATAATACTGTTGCTAAAAATGTAGTTTATTTAGGTTCCTCCGCTAAGGCAACCATGAATTATAATAACATTTATAATAACACTTTCAATGCAACTTATGAATCTGGTTTTAAAACTAACAATGGTGCTGCAGATGTAGAAAAAAATTACTGGGGATCTAACACATTACCTAAAGGTGTAAATGCTACAGTTTGGGCTGTTGAACAACCAGATGGTACTTACAAATTCAATAATGGTGAAGCGATAGATAAAGAAATTCCTGGAATTGATGGGGGAGAAACTCCTGAACCAACAGTTCACGATACTGTTTATGTTGATTCTATAACTGGTTTAGACACTAACGATGGTCTTACTGAAGCTGCTGCTGTTAAAACCATTGAAAAAGCTGTTGAATTAGCTAGTGATTTATCCTATGATTTGGATGAAGGGGATATCTGCAAAATTATCGTTAAAGAAGGAACCTATGTTGAAAATGCAATTACTATTGGAGATAGTGTTATTTTCCTTACCACCGGTCCTGTAACTTGGGATGCAAATGGTAAAAGAACATTATATGTCAAAGATGGTGCTGAGGTAAGTCTTTCAAACATTACATTTATTAATGGTAATGAGACTTATAATGGTGCTGTAATCCGTCAGGATTATGGTGTTGTAACTATTGACAACTGTGTATTCACAAACAATGGTGGAGAAAACAGACAAGCTTTAATTCAAAATAAAAATGGTAATTTAACAATTATTAACTCTGTATTTGATAAAAATACTGCACATAAAACAGGTACTTCATACGGAAACATTTATGTATCTGGAGGAAATTTATATGTGGAAAACTGTAATTTCACTAACAACTACAATAAATATGGAGTATTTTATATTACTCAATCTCAAGCTGAAATATACAATTCTTCATTTATTGGAAATAATGCTACTTCCTCATCTGGAGGTTCTGGTGCTGGTATTTATGTAGGTGGTACTTCTACTACCCAAAGTAAATCTTCTGGTAAAATTACTGATGGTATTGCTTCTAATTTAATAGTTAAAAACTGTGAATTTATTAATAACACTGCTTTTGGCGGTACATATTATGGCGGTAACGGTGGAGCTATCTATGTAAACAACAATGTAACTGTTAGTATTGAAGATTCATTATTTAAAAACAACGTTGCTATTAGTGATGGGCAAACTGGTAAAGGTGGAGCAATTTTTGCTTCTGCTGGTGATATTACATTAACTGGATGTGTATTTGAAAATAATGCTGCTGAAGAAGGCGCAGAATTATATTTAAAATATTATAATGGTACTACTTCTTCTCCAATAGTTAGTCCAGAAGAGGTAAATATCTTGGATATTAAAAATTCAATATTCTATGATGAAAATGAGGGCATTATTGTATCTGATAATTCTAATTATACTGTAGATATCAACGAAAACTACTGGTCTGGTAATGATAATCCTGCAAGTAAAGTGTCTGAAAACATCAATATTGAAAATTGGGTAATCATGGATGCTAAAGTATCTCCTGATGAAGCTCAAGTAGGAGATAATATCACTATTGATGTTGCTTTCGATAAACTTCAACATGCTGATGGTACTGTCAGTGAATATGCAGGTACTTTACCTTCAGAAATAATTGTAACATTCACTTCCACTAGTGGAAAATTAAATGAAACAGTAACTACTAAAAATGGTAAAGCAAGTGTAAATTATACAATTGATGCTGATGATGATGCTATTGTCATTGGAGATGTAACTGTCCCGTTAGTTGCTGGAATTATTTATGTATCTCCTGAAGGAAATGATACTAATGTTGGTACCGAATCAAAACCTGTTGCAACAATTGCTCATGCTATTGACATTGCACCTAAAGGAAAAATCGTTTTATTAAATGGTACTCACAAAACCGGTGATTTAGGTTCAATCTACAAAGACTTAACCATTTCCGGTCAGGGTGATGCTATTGTTGACGCTCAAAACAACAACAGAGTTTTATACGTTGGCACCTCCGGAAATGTTGTAATCGAAGGAATCACATTAATCAACGGTTACACTTCCGATGAAAGCGGTGCACTCTTTGGAAACTCCGGAAACTTAACAATAATTAACTGTATTTTAGCTAATTCCACTTCCTCCAAAAACGGTGGTGCAATCTACAATGCAGGTAATTTAATTGTAACTGATTCTACTTTTGAAAACAATAAGGCTAGCCAAAACGGTGGAGCAATATTTACTCAAAATGCTGGAACTGGTCAAACTCCTACTTTAGCTGTTACTAACTCTGCATTTACCAACAATGGCGCTGCAGGAAACGGTAACTTCGGTGGAGGAGCTATATTTGTTCAACAAGCTGCTGACGGATTAAGCATTGAAAACTCAAACTTCACTGCAAACTATGTTGAAAAGTCAGGTGGTGGAGCTGTAGAAATCGTAAATGTAAATGTAGCCACTATTACAGGTTGTAACTTTGTAGCAAACTCTGCTAAAGGTGAAGACTCTGAAAGTAACTATGGTGGAGGAGCTATTAGCTTTGTTGGAGCATACTCTGATAAAAAAGAAACCTTAACAGTTTCTGATTCATTATTTGAATTAAATACTGTTGATGGTCTTGGTGGAGGAGCTATTTATGCAAGAGCTTCCACTGTAAATGTTGATAGTTCAGTTTTAATTGGTAACATTGATGATTCAAATTATACTATTTATGCTAGAATCACTAATTATGTCACTCCAAGTGTAACTGTAAACGATAACTGGTGGGGATCCAGTGAATCACCTAAATCCTCTGTTTCAGATAAAGTAACCTTAAACAGATGGGCTGTTTTAACAGTTTCAAATGATACTGCATTTGTTGAAGGTAAAAACGTAACAATCACAGCAGACATTAACTCATACACTACAGGATCTGCTGTTGGAACTTTAACAAAACCTATTAGTATAGCACGTGATGTAACCATTGAAACTTCAGCTGGAAATATTGAAGGCACATTGGAAAACGGTGCATTCTCTACTGTATTTACTGTTCCTGCTGATTTAAAATTCGTTGATGTAACTGTTGACAATCAAAAAGAAAACTTATTCATGGTTTCCAGTGGAACCACTGTTAAACTTAACAATGTTTCTGCTAAAAAAGCTGAAAGACCTGTTTACATTATTAATGTGACTTCAGCTGATGGAACTATTGTAAACCAAGGTGCAGTTGAATTATTCATTAACGAGGTATCTATGGGTATTTTAGATGTTGAAAACGGTACTGCTAAAGGTAAATTTGTTGTATCATTAGCAGCAGGAACTTATGAAATTCTTGCTAAATATACTGATGAAGCAGGATTATTTGAAGAAAGCTTCGGTACTGCTACATTAACAGTTTCAAGCACAAGAAACGATTACATCTACAACTCCAACTTCCACGACTACTTCGATGAAGACGGATACATGTATGAAGATATTCCATATTCAAAATTATTATTCCGTGATGATTTCAACGCTACCGGTTTAGGTCTTGACACAATTACTATTACAGCTCCAATGACCTTTGATACATATTCAAACTTTGGTGTATTTGATAATATTACATTTAAAGTTACCGGAAATGATGTTACAATCAAGTATATTGTTTTAAATCTTGAAGGTGACCACGGTGCTGCTTTCAATATTGCTGGTGATGATGTAACTTTACAGTATGTAACTGTTAATTATGATACTGTTAAAGACACTAATGCATATGCAGTTTATGCATATGATGTTGATAACTTCAGATTGTTATCCTCAGATGTCAACTTTAATAGTAATTCTATTGGAACTCCTGGATACACCCAACACGCTGTTCAATACCGTGACTGTACCAATTCTGCAGTAACTAAAAGCACAATAAATGCTAAATTGCCTGCTTGTGATGTGGATTATTATAGTGGGGCAACTGGTGTTGACCAAGATTTAGTTTTAGCTATTGCTATTCAGGGTGGAGAAAACAATAAAGTCACAACCAGTGAAATAAATACTGATGTAGTTGCTACTTATGGTAATTTCCCAACCGTTGATTCAATTATGGCTAATGGTGTAACTAATTTGGAAATCAGTAAAAATACCATAGTTCAAACTGACTTCTCAAATGACGGTGCAGGATACTCAAATGCTGTAGACTTATACTTATGTGATGATGCAAAAATATTAAACAATGATATTTTAGTAAATTCCACTGCTGGTGTAGACGGACATGGTAGTGCATATCCAGTTCAACTTACTGGTCCTTACACTGGTGTTTTAATTGATGGAAATACATTAACTTCAATTAGTAAAGGTCCTACTTTAGGTATTTATTCACAAAACTATAACGGTGCAACTGAACTTAATATAACAAATAATGCCATTAATGTAACAGGCTTAGCTACTAATAGTAGTAATTGGGCATTAGTTTCAGGTATGGAACTTCAGGATACTGTTGCTAATATATATGGAAATACCATATATGCACAAAGTATCGGTGCTTATGATGATACCAACTATTTATTTGGTATAAGCTATGCTCAATGGGATGAAGCATATGGTGGTTATGACCATACATATGATATAAGAGACAATGAAATATTTGTTGATGGTAAATATACAGTATACTTCCCATATGCAAAAGATTCAAGTGTAATTGCAAACAATTTACATGCTCATGAATTATGGGGTAATGATGCAGCTACTATCTTAAAAGGTGAAGGTAATGTAATCAGAAACAACTATCCTCCTTATACTGCTGAAGTAATCATTGACGCTCCAAATGCATTTAAAGGACATGAATATGTAATTACTGTGACTGTTACTAACGCAACCGAAGGGTATGTCGTTTTAAAAGTAAATGAAAAAGAATACAAAGATTTACAAATTGTAAATGGTACTGTATCTCAAGTAGTTGACTTTGCTGAATTGGTTGAAGGTGCAATTAACAATGTATCTGCATTTTATGGAGGTAGTGAAGCTGTCAACCCTGGTGAAGCTAATGCAACATTCATAATTCTTGATGGTGTAATTACTAACTCTACATTCTATAATTACTTCGATGAAAATGGTTACTTGTTGCCAACTCCTAATGGAGTTACTTTGGACTTCCAAGGATTGTTCTTAGGCAAATATCCTGTATATATTGATAAATCTGTTAATGTTGTTTCATCTACTGGTGATGCTTTATTCGATTGTGGTGCTTCTTATGCTGGTAATGCTATTAATTCATTTAATATTGTTGCTGGTGGAGATAACACTAATATAACTGGATTAGACTTTATTAACTATTGTTTATACATTAAAGGTGCTTCTAACGTAACTGTTGATGGCGTCAGTATTGTCGCTAATAAACGTGGTGTCGGTTCTGGTACTGGATTCTTGTCTATCCACACTGGTGCTTATAACACTCTCGTTAAAAACGGTTACTTTGAAAATGGTGGA
>NZ_CACWVY010000020.1 GCF_902764455.1 uncultured Methanobrevibacter sp. | reverse complement strand
TTTTAAAACCATAAATAAAACAACCACAAAGATTAATCTCTATAATAAAAGATTGTACTTCATAGTATATAAAATTAAAGGAAAAATAAGCGAAAAAAAATTAAAAATCAATGGGAGTCATGTCCCATCCTGTAGTCTAAATTTTTTAATTTTTATTCATTATTTCATGTTATTTTTTAAAAAAATAGATATGTTTAAATGCAATAAAAATGTAATATACTATATTGAAAATTTTTAATAATAATTTAAAAGGAGGAAAAAAATGAATATTCAGAAAAGTTTATTATTAATTTCAATGGTTTTCATTTCCTTGCTTGCGATTAGTGCGGTAAGTGCTGAAAACAATATTTCAGATGTTGCTGTAATTTCTGATGCGGATGATTCATCTGATGTTTTATCCGTAGCTGAAAATGATAATCAAGTAAGTGTTAATGATGTAGAAAAAGAAAATGTGATTAAAGAGGAAGTGACTGATGATTCCGACGAACTCAGTGCTTCTGAAGACTCTGATAATCTTGGTATTAGTTTTGGTAATACCACATTTGATTTCAAAAATATTACTTTCGATAATGGTAATGGAACAAAATTCAACTTTGGAGATTTATTTAACGGTACTTTCACTTTTGGTAATGGAACCTCATTCAATTTCTCATCTTTAGGAAATGGTTCTATAGGTTTTGGTAATGGAACAAGTTTCAACATCTCAAGTTTTTTAAATGGAACCAATGGTACTTTTGATGTCACCAGCATTTTAAACATGTTTGGAGGAAACAAATTATCTGCAAATGCTACTGATATGAGTGAAGTTTACTCTGGTCCAGTTACATTTAAAGCAACTATTCTTGAATCAGATAAAGCAGTAGGATCTGGAAAAGATGTTATATTCTCAATCAACAATAAAGATTATATTGCGAGAACAGATGCCAATGGTACTGCATCTTTGACAATAGATTTGGCAGCCGGAGACTATTATATCTACACTGAATATAATAATGATGTTGTATCTAAAAATCTAATTACCATTAAAAAAGCAGCTTCCAAATTAACTGCTAAAGCAAAAACTTTCAAGGCTAGTGCAAAAACTAAAAAATATGACATTACCTTGAAAAATAATAAGGGAAAAGCTATTAAAAAAGCTAAAGTTACCTTAAAAATTAATGGTAAAACCTATAAGGCTACTACCAATTCCAAAGGTAAAGCTACATTTAAAATAACTAAATTAACTAAAAAAGGCAGTTATAATGCAAAAATTAACTTTGCTGGAAATGGTTATTACAAAGCATCCAATGCAAGTAAAAAAATAACTATCAAATAATCATTTTTAGTTAATTTTTTCTTTTTTTATTTTTTTTAAATTAATCTCATTGATATTTTTTTAATTCAACTTCCGTTAACCATTTCAATTTTAGGCAAAATATTAAAGTTTTGTTATAATTGTTTTGTGTCATTATCATAAACTTTGTCATGTATTGATTTGTTGTAGGTTTTTTATGGTTAATTCTTGTAAAAATTCTCTTTATTCTATTAATAATGTTTAATTTGTTGTTTCTGCCTCCTTTCTTGTTCTATTTTCTTTTTTGAAAAATCGAGTCTGTAAAATTTTACAGACTCATTTTTTTTAAATTTTACTGTACTTTTTTTCAAAAAATTTTTATATTGGAAATGTAATATATTTTTACGGGAGGTTAAATCTTGAAATTTAATAGAACATTAATTGTGGGTTTAGCAATTTTCATGATTTTAATTAGTGGAAGTCTGGTTTTTGCAGAAGATACTAATTTGACTGAAGTTGACCCTTCAGATAATGGAACTGATATTGATGATGATCCGGAAGACAACGGTACTGAAGTGGATGACATTGGTGTTGTAAATGGCACTTTACCTCCAGAACCTGATAATGCTACTGCGGATATATATTATGCAGTATCTAGCGAACCTACACAATCAGATAATGGCACTGAAAATGTCACTAATGTTTCAGATAATCCTGTAACTGGTAATCCATTAGTGGTATTATTATTTGCGGTGGCAGGTATTGGTGCTGTTTCATTAAGACGTAGAAAATAATTTTTAAAGATTTTTTTTAAAAATCTTCTCTTTTTTATTTTTTTTGAGGCTGTAAAGTTTCATAGGCTTTTTTAAAATTCATTGAAAGAAATTTTAATAAAGTCGAAAATTACTACAGACAAACCAATCCTGAAATAATTAAAAAATTATACGGGACTAAAAATGGAATTCTAACATTTAGACTGCCAAATGGAAAATTGGACAGAAAAAACATCTATAAATAATATAAACCTATAAGATTTCACAGTCTCGAAAAATCAGATAATTTCTGAAACTCGAAAAGTTTTATAATAGATTAGTATAAAAAATATACTTGCTGTTATATTTAAAAAACTAGTATTGAAGGGATTGCTATTTTTTTCAGCGTGTACTTAACTTTAAAAGAGTGTTTTAAATGAATCATGATTTAATTATCGCAAGATATGGTGAAATTGGGCTTAAAAGCCCTAAAATAAGGTCACGCTTTGAAAGAAAGCTAGTTAAAAATATTAAAGCTACTTTTGAATGCGATGTTGATAGAAACCAGGGAAGAATATACATTTTTCCAAAGGATTTTGACGAAGGAATTGAAAAGCTGAATCGGGTATTCGGTGTTGTATCTTACTCACCGGCCACTTCGACTAATACAAATTATGAAGATATCGATGAAACTTTGGCAGAATACACTAAAGATTTGATTGCTGAAGGAATTCTGGATGAAAACACCAAATTTGCAATTAAATGCCGTCGTGTAGGAAAGCATGACTTTACTTCACAGGAAATGGCAGCTCACTGTGGTGGAGTTGTAAGACGTGTTGTTTTGGCACCTGTTGATTTGACAAATCCTGATTTGACAATTTTTGTTGAAGTGCGGGAAGATGATACTTATATTTTCCATGAAAAAATCAGAGGTCCTGGAGGATTGCCGTTAGGAACTCAGGGAAAAGTTGTAGTCTTGCTTTCAAGTGGTATTGACTCTCCAGTTGCAGCATATCTGATGATGAAAAGGGGTTGTGAAGTTGTAGCTTTGCACTGTAATAATGATCCATTTTCAGGTCCAAAAGTTACTGAAAACTTTAATTTATTGGTCGATCAGTTAAATATTTATGCTAAAGGCACTCCTATTAAAAGGAGAGTTATTGATTATGGAGAATATTTGAGTGTTGCTAAAGAAAAGGCTCCTGAGAAAATGACCTGTGTTTTATGCAAGTCAGGAATGTATAGGATAGCTGAAAAATTGGCTTTAAAATTAGGTGCCGATGCTATTGTGGATGGAAGCAGTGTAGGTCAAGTTGCTTCACAGACTTTATCAAACATATTGGCAACTAGATATGGTGTGGATATGCCTATTTTATCCCCATTAATTGGTTTGGATAAAGAGGAAATTACAGAAATTGCTAAAAAGATTGGAACCTTTGAAATATCTAAAATCGATGATGGTGGATGCAGTGCGGTTCCTAGATATCCTGAAACTCGTGCTGATTTGGAAAGAGTTAAAAAAGCATGTGAAGATATGAATCAGGATGCTGAAATCGAAAAGGCTTTTGATAATATTAGAAAACTCGATTGAGTTTTCCCATTTCTTTTTTTTTAAGTTGAATTACTTTGATTATATATGCTTTTAGCTATTTTTAGCTTTAAAACTTTTTTTGTGATTGTTATATATTGTTCATGTTAACATTATTGAATCTAAGCAACAGGTGGAACTGATATTGTATGCAGTAAACTATGTTTCAAATGCACTATCCTACGAGTCTGTCAATCATTTCAAAAAGCTCATGATATTTTTCAAAAAGGATTTTGAATTCATCGTCATTTTTGGACATCAAAGCTAACTTCATCCTCTTGTCTTCTTTAAAGATTTTAACCATGTCCGATTCGTCGCTGCCGTCAATATTATCACAAATCAGGGATTTTATTTCATTGAATTTTTCTTCAGTCAGATTATGCATCCTCTGATGGTTTATTATATCCATGGCGTGAATGATTCCGTTGTCTTGTCTGTCAATGCATGAAGACATTCTGATTTTTGTCATCATGTAAAAAGGGGCCTCTATTTTGTCCCGGCGAAGCACTATTGAAATCTTTGATATCACATGGTCATCGCTGCAGTTTTCATTAATGAATCTTACCAGCTGGAACTGTTTTATATTCGCATAGTCATTCATGAAATTCATGGTAATATATTGCTTTTGAAAACATTTAAAGTGTTTGTCATTAATTTAGATTATTGATATATTCTAATTGAACTGCCTTGATATCAATTTAGGTTGAGGTAATTCAATGGACAGATTTTTCAAAAGGTTTTTTTTCAAAAACTTAAGCATGTTTTTCATCAACATTTTTAAAAATAACCATGTTAACATAATAATATAAATACTATACATCATAAAAATAATAAATGTCTAGTAAATAATTAATTTACTAATCGAGGTTATTAATATGAAAACTACTGTTAGTGTAATTAAAGCTGATATTGGAAGTGTGTCCGGACATTGTGTCGCACACCCTGAATTAATGGATATTTGTGATGAAGTTTTAAACGAAGCTTTAGAAGCAGGTATCTTAAAAGATTACTATATATCCCGTTGTGGTGACGACATTGACTTAATCATGACCCACGACAAAGGTGTAGAAAACGAAGAAGTACACAAAACTGCATACGATGCATTCATGAAAGCTACTGAAAGAGCACGTGAATTAAAATTATACGGTGCAGGTCAAGACTTATTATCCGATACCTTCTCTGGAAACATCAAAGGTATGGGTCCTGGTGTAGCAGAAATGGAATTCGAAGAAAGACCATCTGATCCTGTGTTAATCTTCTGCTGTGACAAAACCGAACCTGGTGCATTCAACTTACCAGTATTCAGAATCTTCGCAGACCCATTCAACACTGCAGGTCTTGTTATTGACCCTTCATTACACGATGGATTCAAATTTGAAGTATTCGATGTAATCGAACACAGAAAAGTTATCTTAAACTGTCCTGAAGAAATGTATGATTTACTTGCATTAATTGGTTCCACCGGCAGATACGTAATTAAAAGAGTATGGAAGAAAAACGGTGAAATCGCAGCTGCAATAAGTACTGAAAGATTAAACTTAATGGCTGGAGAATACGTCGGTAAAGACGACCCAGTATGTATGGTAAGAGCACAATCTGGTTTCCCTGCAAACGGTGAATGTGTAGACCCATTTGCATTCCCACACATGGTAAGCGGATGGATGAGAGGATCCCACAACGGTCCAATGATGCCTGTTTCCGAAGCAGAAGCAAACCCAATCAGATTCGACGGACCTCCTAGAGTAGTAGGTTTAGGTTTCCAAGTAGCTAACGGTGAATTAATCGGACCAGTCGATTTATTCGATGACCCTGCATTTGACCCTACCCGTGAACAAGCTGCTAAAATCGCAACTTACATCAGAAGACACGGTCCATTTGAACCTCACAGATTACCTGCTGAAGAAATGGAATACACCTCACTTCCTGGTGTAATGGAAAAATTAGAATCCAGATTTGAAGATATGGATGAATAGATTTTAAGAGATTTTCAATCTCTTCTTTTTTTTACTTTTTTTTCACATTAATTATTTTTTATGTGCAGTTATTATTGTAAAACTGCTGGAATTGATGGTAATTATGCAGTCATCAACATTGACATAGTAATTTTTACCTTCTTTTGTAACAGAAGAATTTTCCTGTTTTAATTTTGAAATGCAATAGCTTACAGGTTCTTCACTAATGCCTAAATTTTTCTGAATCCTTCCAACTCCCATTTCTGTTGTATGAATTTTATCAACATTTTCTAAAAGTATATTCTTATGCATTTTATCACCTTATTTTGTATTAAAATTAATTGTATGATTAGTTATTTATATAATAATATGGTATATAGTATTGTACAAAATATAGGAGAGATTAAATTGAAATTAATCAAGTCATCTGTAATCTTTCTATTTTTATTGATACTGACCATGGGAGTAGTTTGTGCTGAAGATGCAAATCAGACTGCACAGGACACCTTGGAACTGACGGATACACAAGATGTCATTTCTGATGCTTCCGAAAAGTCATTCACTGATTTATTTGATGCAATAAATAAAACAGATGATGCAATAACTTTAGAAAACGATTACAAATATGATGAAAAAGACACTATAAAGTATATTGAATTTAAAGATAACTTTACAATAAATGGAAACAATCATGTTATTGATGCCGATGGTAAAACATTCATGTTTAAAGTATCCGAAGGCACATTAACTTTAAAAAATCTCATTTTGAAAAATACAAATGACAGTGCAATTCAAGTAAATTCAGGACTTGTTACTGTCAATGTAACATTCATGAATACAAATTCTGCTGATTTTGGAGGTGCGGTATACTGCAGTGGTGGTGAGTTTAACAGTACTGACGACAGGTTTATTGACGCCTCTGCACAGGGTTCAGGGTCTGCAATATTTGCAAAGGACTCTCAATTAGTTATGGATAATGCAACATTTACAAACAAAAATCCAATAACCTGGAGTTTGATTTATGGAAGTAGCAGTAATATAGAGATTTCAAACAGTGTTTTTGCAAACATTGCCTCAAAATATGCAACTGCAATATACAACTCAGGTTTAACAACAGTCAAAAAATCAAAATTCATTAATCTGACAGCCAATGCGACTGCCGGAGCTATTGCAATCAAAGGCGGAAATCCGACCAATTATACATATTTAACTGTAGATGAGTGTGAATTTATAAATGTCAGTGCTGCCCGAAATGGTGGAGCTATCTTTGCAGACATTAACGGTGACGGAACCAATTGTAATGGAGGATTAGTTAATATCCAAAATACATTGTTTGACAAAAACTCTGCAGAGTTTGGAGGAGCATTACTTCAGTTAGGTGGGGTCCTTATTGTAACCAACTCCACATTCACAAACAATATAGTAAATGAAAATGGAGGGGCAATATATACCTCAAATGCAACTGTAATTATAAACAAAGGCACATTCACTAACAATAAAGCAAATGAAAATGATGGATATGGTGGTGCTGTACTTCTTGACTTTGAAATCGCAACAATTGACAATTGTACTTTCACAGACAATGTTGCAAGCGAAGGAGGGGCGATTTACAGTTATTCCACACAATATAAAATCATGAATTCACAGTTCAAAAACAACGGCAAAGATATTTACACCCGATTTGATGATGAGGGATCCAACATAACAAACTGTGGTGAATACACAAGCACAATAGATGACAGAAGCTTTAACTATATCGTAAGATACAATGGGGAAAAAATCATATTGGATCCACGACCTATTAACGGTTCTGCAAAGGACTCATATTTCAATTTAAATGATTTAGGATTAGTTACTCCTGTTAAAAATCAAGGTTCAATGGGTTCATGTTGGGCATTTGGAGCAGCAGGTGCATTTGAATCCTCTTTCTTAATTGCAACCGGAAAAGAAATAGACATTTCCGAAAATAATATTCAAAACCTCGGTCTGCGTTATTCCATTTATGGAATGATTGAGGAAATTGAAGGCGGAACATTGCATATGTCTGCTGCTTACTTTGTAAGCTGGTTTGGAGCAACAAATACATTAGAGGACTCATATGATGAGCTTGGAAAAATTTCCAAAATACCTTATAGTCCTGATGGTGCATACCGTACAGTAAATGCCGTTTACATAGATATAAATGATATGGATGCCATTAAGCAATATTTAACAAAATATGGTGCATTGAACCTATTTGTATACGGTGCAGATTCACGAGATCCGTCATACAGCAATAAATACAAGTCAATATACAACTCCAAATACAATGGAAACCATTACGTTACTTTGGTTGGTTGGGATGATAACTTCTCAAAAAACAAATTTTCAACTCCTGCTCCTGGAAACGGTGCATGGATTTGTAAAAACAGCTGGGGAACCGACTGGGGAGATGGAGGATACTTCTACATTTCATACTATGATGCGTCATTGAAAGCGAATGCAGTAGGATTCACCTTTGATAATGTTGAATTCTATGAAAAACTATACCAAAATGAAGTGAACGGAATTTCTGGCTACTCTTACAATTACGATACATACGGACAGATATATTCAAGTGAAAACGGAGACATAATTGCTGCTGTTGGAACTTACTTTGAAAATGCAAATACTCCATATACTATTTCAATATTCCTTAATAATCGTGTAGCTTACAGCCAAAGTGGAAAATCAACTCATGCAGGATATGAAACCATCAAATTGGATAAATATGTTGCAGTGGATCCTAATTCTACATTTGAAATCAGAATCCAATCCTCTTCAATGCCATATGTTGAAGGAATGAGAACTGCACATATGACCGGTGTAAATTATGCGGTGGATAACGGTAAATTTGTTGATCTTTCAAATAAAAATATGGTTGCTTCTGTTAAGGCATACACTTACCACAGTCCTGTAATTACAAAAGATGTTGTGAAATATTTCGATAATAATGAAACCATATTTACAGTTTACAATGTTACAGAAGCCGACATCATTCAAGCCAGTTTCCAAGATAAAAATTACACTATACAAATATCTAACGGAACTGGAAGCATATCATTGGGAGTTTTACCTGCCGGAGAATACCTTGTAACTATAACATACAAAAATCAAACATTCTCAAGCATGGTATTGGTAAAAACAACCATATTCAGTGATGATGAAAAAAGCATGAACGTGGCATACAACGCCAAAAGCTCATTCACTGTGCAGTTCTTTGACTCTAATGGAACTCCTCTTGCAAATACTTTAGTAACTGCTAAATTTGACAATGAAGTAATCAAAGGAGCAAAAACTGATGCAAATGGTACATTGACTATTGGTATTGACCCAAAAAACGAAATAGGAAAACATTATATTGACTATGCAAATCCAGAAACTGGTGAACAATTAAGGATAACTATAAATGTCCTGTCCAGATTTGCCGGAAATTCAAATGTGAACATGTACTACTATGACGGACACTCATACAAGGTACGTGTAAGGGCTGATAACGGTCAATTTGCAGGTAAAAACCAATTGGTAACCATTAAAATCGGCAAAAAGACATTCAAGGTAAGAACCAATGCAAACGGATATGCAATATTGAAAATACCTTCCAAAGTTACTCCTGGAAAATATACAATAGCTGCAACCTACAAAGGTCAAACAGTTAAAAACAAATTAACAGTAAAACAGGTATTAAAAACCAAAAAGACTGTAACTGTTAAAAAATCAGCTAAGAAACTTGTATTAAGTGCAACCCTTAAAAAAGGAAAAACAGCACTTAAAAGCAAAGTTGTAAAATTCAAAGTTAATGGTAAAACTTACAAAGCAAGAACCAACAAAAAGGGAATTGCTAAAGTAACCATCAAAAAAGCAGCTATCAATAAATTGAAAGTCAAAAAATACACAGTTAAGGTAAGTTACCTTAATGATGCTGTAAAATCAACTCTTAATGTTAGACGTTAGAGATTAAACTCTCTAACACCTTTTTTTTTAAGTGCAGTAATTATTTTAAAGTTGATAGTTATTGTGCAATCGTTAACATCCTTCATAATTCTTTCCTTTTTTCAAACAATTGTATTGTCTTGTTTAGATTGAAAATGCAATAGTTCACTGATTTTTTACTTATTCTAAGATTTTTCAGGTATTATTCATGCCTATTTCAGTTGTATGAATTTCTTCTAAAAGTAGTTTTTCATGCATTTCAATAGCTGATTTTTGCATCTTGGTTAATGGTGTAATTAGTTATTTATATGCTACATTCCTATTTATTATTATGTCATTTTTAAAATTTATTCTTAAAAATCCATTCAGGAGAAAAAACAGTGCAATTCTGGCAATTATTGGTATTGCAATTGGTATTGTAGTAATTGTTGCTCTTGGTGGAATCACAGACGGTTTAATTAATACTTTCGAAGACACAATTCATGCAGGAGGTGCTGATTTTTCAATTTCAGGTAAGGAAACTGGAGATTCGGCTTATGGAACCAACACTATCGATGCAAATTGGACAGAAAAAATCGCTAATGTTTCGGGAGTAAGTGAAGCTTATCCGATTTATGTAGTCCTCACTTCGGTAGGTGATGATTATATGAATACATTGATAGGTATAGATCCAAATGGTACGACTTTAGCAGATATTTCCATGAAAGAAGGAAGAATAATGGAAGATAATGCGTCAGAAGCTATTTTGGGCGAGATATATGCTGAGGATAATAATTATAGTGTAGGTGACAAAATCAAAATCGACGGAGAAGAATTTGAGGTCGTTGGAATCTATGAAACCGGAGATCAGAACATGGCTGGGGGAGTATTTACTTCAATTTCCAAAGTTGGTGAATTGATGGATGATGAGGATTCAATCTCAAACATCTATGTCAAGGTCAATAAGGGCGAAGACCCTCAGACAGTTGCAGACAGGATTGATGAAAAATACGGTGACAACATCACAACGGTCACATCCGTAATGGAGATGACTCAGATGGCAGACATGCTGAACATGCTTCAGGCATCAACATGGGCGATTTCACTTCTGGCGATTGTAGTTGGTGGTCTTGGTATTATCAACACAATGCTTATGAGTGTGTTTGAGAGAACCCGTGAAATTGGTGTTTTAAAGGCTGTCGGCTGGTCAAACAGAAAAATCCTTACAATGATTGTTGGCGAATCACTTGTAATTACTATAGTATCAGCAATCATCGGTTCATTAATAGGATTTTTGGCATGCACTTTGTTTGGACCTCAAATGGGAATCGAACCGCTGTTTACACCTAAAATATTTATCCAGGCATTTGCAATTGCTATTGTTGTCGGAATTATCGGAGGAATTTATCCTGCAATCAAAGCGGTTAAACTGCCTCCAACAGAAGCGTTGAGGTATGAATGAGGTGAGATTATGAATGCTGTAGAAATAAATGATTTGTATAAAAGCTATGAAGACGGTAAAATCAAGGCATTGAATGGTGTAAATCTCACAATAAAAGATGGTGAATTTGTATCAATCATCGGTCCGTCAGGGTCTGGTAAGTCAACATTGTTAAATATGCTGGGAGCTTTGGATGTTCCGGATTCTGGAAGTATTAATGTTGCGGGCCATGACTTGAATTCATCCAAAAAACTAAATGAATTCAGAGCCGAAAGTATTGGATTCATTTTTCAGCTGCATAACTTGATTCCGAATATATCTGTTGTGGAAAATGTTGAAATTCCAATGTTTACGCAGAAACTGTCATCCAAGGAAATGAAAAGCAAGGCGTTGAAACTGTTGGATGATGTTGGTCTTAAAGACAAAGCTGACATAAAACCGAATAAGTTATCTGGTGGTGAACGTCAAAGGGTAGCTATTGCCCGAGCACTTGCAAATGAACCATCAATAATATTGGCAGATGAACCCACAGGATCACTAGATTCAAAGACAAGTAGCAAAATCCTTAAGCAACTAATTGATTTACACGAAGATAAGAATGTAACACTGATTATTGTAACTCATGATATGGATGTAGCTAAACTTGCAGATAGAGTTATCGAAGTTTTGGATGGTGAAATAATTTCAGCAGGTGATGACTCATTAATTAACAGTAAAATTGATGTTTAAACATCGATTTTTACTTTTCTTTTTTTTATGATATTATTTGTTCAGGTAACTGTGGATTATTCCAATTATGTATTTTAAATGATATATGGTGGATATTAGCAATTTATTTTTTCTTATAAAACTTTTTTCTTAAATTTTATAAAATAGTTTTGTATATGGAACTATTTTGATAATTTTGGGTTATATTTTAAATTTCTTGTAAAAATGTGTTTATTCGATTATAATGAAATATAATTTTCATAATTTGTCTTTCCATCATCTGTTTTTTTAAAATTGTTCTTGCATGAAAATATTGTTTTAATTTCATGATATTGCTATTACAATGGAATATTGTTCTAACTTAATTATATTGATTTTACTATGTGAAATTGCCTTTATTTCAAACAAAAAGCTTATTAATTTTATAATTTATATTAATATTAAATTATATTTCTTTAATTGTAAAATGAGGTTAGATTATGCAAGAAGAAAATCAAATACAAAAAACTTTATTATATGTGGGTGATGAAGGTAAAGTGTCATTGGATGTGATTGTTGATCCTGAAAGAGAAACATTTTGGGCAACTCAAAAGACAATGGCTGAAGTCTTTGGTGTTGACCGTTCTGTAATCACAAAGCATTTAAAAAATATATATGATGTTGGTGAATTGATTAAAAGTTCAACTTGTGCAAAAATTGCACATGTTCAAAATGAAGGAAATCGTAAAGTAAAAAGAAAAACTACTTTCTACAATTTAGATGCTATTATATCAGTAGGGTACCGAGTTAACTCTAAAAATGCAACACGCTTTAGAATTTGGGCTACTCAGCAATTAAAAGAATTAATAATCAAAGGTTTTGTTTTGGATGATGAGTTATTGAAAAATGGCTCAAGATTTGGAATTGACTATTTCAACCAACTGCTTGAAAGGGTAAGGGATATACGATCATCTGAAAGAAGATTCAATCAAAAAATTACGGATATCTATGCAACAAGCTTTGATTACAACAAGGATGCTCAACTAACCCGAGAATTTTTCGCAAATGTTCAAAATAAGTTAATATATGCAGTTAGCAACCATACTGCGGCAGAAATAATTGCTGAAAGGTGTAATAGCGAAAAAATTAACATGGGATTAACTAATTGGAGCAATCAGAATGGAAAAATCATTTTAAGTGATGTTGTAATATCTAAAAATTATTTGAACGAAAGAGAATTAAATCGTTTAAATTCATTGGTTGATGGATTTTTAACCCTTGCAGAGTCTCGTGCACTAAATGAAATTCCAATGGCTATGGAAGATTGGAAAAAGGTCTTGGATGATTATATCAATTTAAATCTATTGCCTATTTTGGAAGGTAATGGCAAAATTTCATCAAACGATGCTCAAAAAATTGCAAAAGGAGAATATGAGAAATTTAAAGTTATTCAGGATAAGATTTATCAGTCTGATTTCGATAAGTTAATCGAAGATATTAAAAGGATAGAAGGTTTTGAGGATTAGATGATTCCATGAATCATCCTCAATGCGTCCAAAAGCCCGTGACTGTATTCGATGCAACCGAATGCAGTCCTCATATCCTCTTTTTTAAGGTAATATTTTGAATCGTTCCAGTAGTCAATTGCCCTGTCATAAACTTCTTTTTCCTTTCCTTCAAAAGTAATGTCAGCTACCTGATTCAAGTTTCTCTCTAATTTTGCAATATCTTTTGCTATTTTTTCAGGACTTTCCAATTCGGTCATTTTAATTGCCTCCAAACATAAACAATTCTCTGAGCTACAGTAAAGTAGGATAAAATTACCAATATGTAAATAATGTATGTGAAGTAGATATCTCCTGCGAAATATCCTATTATTGCTCCAATCATTAATATAATCATACGAACTGCACGTTCTGCAATTCCAATGTTACATTCTGCTCCTTGGGATTCTGCTCTTGCACGCACATAACTGACGGTTATTGCAGAATGAATCGCTAGAACACCGACAAGCCAGTCACAGTATCCTCCAAAAATGATTCCAATATAGATTATTGCATCTGCAAACCTGTCCATTGTGGAGTCTAAAAACGCTCCGAAAGGAGATGATCTGTTATGATATCTTGCAACAGCACCATCGACAACATCTAAAAATCCTGATGCTAAAATGGCTATTGCTCCTAAAATCAGTAAATGTTTTGCAAATCCATAAGCTGCAATAAGTGCAATGAATGGAGATATTACTGTAACAATATTTGGATTAATATTTAAATTCTTTGCAATCGGATTCAATATTTTTGTTAATAATGGTCTTAGAGATTGAAGCATAATTATATATAAATTTTCATCTAATATAATTGTTAGGTAATAAAATGAAAATATTAAAAACCAGTATAGATAAATTTGATGAAAACATCATTAATGAAGCCGTTAATGTATTAGCTAGAGGCGGTGTGGTTTTATACCCTACCGATACTGTTTATGGTTTGGGAGCTAATATATTTGATTCAAAAGCGGTTCGTCGTGTTTTTGAAATAAAACAGAGAAGTTTATTAAAGCCGCTGTCAATTCTGGTTTCAGATGTGGATGCAATTAACTTGGTTGCAAAGGTCTCCTTAAGTCAAAGAAAGGCCATCACTGATCATTTGCCCGGACCTTACACATTCATTTTAAATAAAAGAAAAATTGTTCCAAGAGGAGTTACAAGCGGGTCTAGCTATGTTGGCGTTAGAGTTCCTGATTGTGAAATTGCATGTAAATTAGCCAGAATATTTCCGATAACAACTACCAGTGCTAACCTTTCAGATGATGAAGTTTTATCAACTCCTCAGGAGATTTTAGAGCAATTAGATCATGATGTTGATTTGGTGATTGATGTAGGTGAACTGAAATCCAATCATGCATCAAAAATAGTGGATTTATCTGGTAGAAATCCGAAAATAATAAGAAAATAAGAGATTATAATTAATCTCTTGTGTATTTAATCAATAATATAAATCCTATAATTAGAATTGCGATTCCAATCACTGTTAATTCATTTCCAGTATTATATTTTGCCAAATCACTTTCTTTAATTTTATTTAAATTTGGTGTTTGATTTTCATTAGTTTTTGAAATAATTGTGTTATTTTCCTGTTTTTCTATTGTTGTGTTGTTTTGTGGGGTTTCTTCTGTATTGTTGTTTGTTGTTGTGTTGTTTTCTATTGTTGTGTTGTTTTGTGGGTTTTCTTCTGTATTGTTGTTTGTTGTTGTGTTGTTTTCTATTGTTGTGTTGTTTTGTGGGGTTTTTTCTGTATTGTTGTTTGTTGTTGTGTTGTTTTCTATTGTAGTATTATTTTCAGGGTCTGAACCTAAAATTTCATCTTCAATGATTTCTAGTGTACGATAGTTGATTTTGTATCCGAAAAAGTTCTGAGTTCTTCCATATTGTGAATTTAATAATTCAAAATCAAATATTGCTTCGGTTGTATTATTTATTTTGGTTACTGCTCCATGATCTGGAATTATTCTGCCATTTGAAGCACTTTCCAATATTGATTTAATTATTTCATTGTTGCTGTTTTTGTAATCATAATCGGTAAAAGTCCAAATTACTTGTGACAGGTCAGTTGTTGGGTTCATTGTATAGTTGTAATGGTCAACAAATAAGATTTTCAGGTAATTTCCAACAGATTCTCCGTATCTTGAACTGATGATATTTGTAGTATTTTCTACGGTGAATTTTTCTCCTCTGCTGGTGGATTGTAAGTTATGGTTAACACAATAACCGTTGTATCCGTCATCAAAAGACACGTTTCTGTATCCGCTTTCAAGTGCCTTTACTTCCTCGCCGGTTCTGTCTTCATGTGAATTTCTCTCTTCGGCTAAGTTTAGGCTGTCTTCAGATGTTTCTCTTTGTCTAATTGATCTGCTTTCATTATTTTCTTCTTCGCTTTCTGTAATTAAAATATCATCAAGTTCATTCTGTGCTGAAACAAAACTTAAACCTGATGTTGCAATAAGAAATATGGTTAATATAGTGAGTATCTTTCTTTTCAAATTTTCACCTCTAGATATTTTGTATTATTGGCATTGTCGGATGGGGTATATAAAGTTAAAGTAACCAAATACTCACTAAAGGTAAAATAAATGATATAATTTAATTTTTTTAGATATTGCTGCTTTATTAGCTTTAATTGAGCTCATGGGTCACAGTGTGTTGTGGGGTTTTTGAATTAATATCACAAGAGATTGTTTTTATTAACAATTAATGAATTTATCTTAGTTTTTTTGTTTAACTAACTAGATATATGTTTTTTCACCTGTTTTAAAGGCTCCTAAAAGTTATTTAATTATATAATTTCAATATTGCCAAATTTTTGTTAAATTTTATATGATATGAAAATCAATATTTACTTATGAGAGTATTAGCTAATTTTGAGGATAATCAGAAAATCTCTTCAAATTCATCACTGGATTCATTGCTTGGAGGAGGTTTTGAAAAAGGAGTTATAACTCAAATATTTGGACCACCTAGTTCAGGTAAAAGTAATATTACTTTAACTCTAGCAGTTAATGTGGCCAGAAGGGGTAAAAAGGTTATTTACATTGACACTGAAGGCGGAATTTCAATAGATAGAATCAAGCAGATTTCTGGTCCTGATTTTTCAGATGTAGCTAATAACATAATCGTTTTTGAACCGACTAATTTTTTAGAACAGAATGACAATTTAAAGGCTATTGAAATATGGCTTAGAAAAAACCATGATGATGTGGATTTAATTGTTTTGGATTCGGCAGTTGCACTCTATCGTGTAGATGATATGAAATCTTCAAAGTTAAATAAGGAATTGGGTAAACAAATGGGTGTTTTATCTAAAATTGCAAGAAAATATGATGTGGCTGTAGTTCTGACAAACCAAATCTACAATGCATTTGATGATGAAGGTAACAATGACATAAGGGCTGTTGGAGGAACCATTCTACAATACTGGAGTAAGGTAATTCTTCAATTAGAACGTGGTGATGAGATAAATAAGCGTGTTGCAACATTGATTCGTCACAGGAGCCTCCCAGAAGGGAATCAGGCAGTTTTTTCAATTACTTCAAGGGGAATTGTATAAGTTATCTTTATTAATAATTAAAAATATATAATTATTTTGGAATTGTTGTGTGATATTATGAGAGATAGTGATTTTGACATTAAACATCCTAAAAAAAAGTTTCAAAAAACTGAAAGGGTGCCTCCTGAAGGTTACAGTAGTGCAAATGAGTTCTTCGAAGAAATGTACATGGATAAAGACATGATTTGGATGGGACAGAATACAAACCATCTTCATGACGATACAATATCTGATGCAATGATTGAAGCTATTAAGGAAAAGCAGTTCTGCAAATATCCTGCTCCTGAAGGATTCAGTGAACTTAAACAATTGATTTTAGATGATTTGCAACTGGAAGATTTTGAAGTATTGCTGACATCCGGTGCAACAGAATCTTTATACCTGGTAATGCAGGCATTACTGGAGCCTGAAGACAATGTTATTTTATCAGATCCTGGTTACTTTATTATCGGAGACTTTGCAAACAGATTTGCAGGCGAAGTAAGATATGTTCCAATTTATTTTGAAGAAAACGACTACAAATTGACTCCAAAGTTATTAAGGGAAAACATGGATGAAAATACCCGTATGGTAATTTTAATAGATCCTTTAAACCCATTAGGTTCATCATACACTGAAGATGAACTCAAAGAATTTGCAGAAATTGCAAAAGAAAATGATTTATACTTATTACATGATATTACATATAAGGATTTTGCAAGGGAACATTTCCTTGTTGAAAATTATGCTCCTGGCCAAACATTAACCATTTACAGCTTTTCAAAAATATTCGGAATGGCCGGTATGAGAATTGGTGGAGTAATCTCTTCAAAACCAATAATTGATGCTATTAAAAATGCGGTTGTCAATGATTTAGGTGTAAATATTATCTCTCAATATGGTGCAATTGCAGGTCTTAAATCAAAACCTGATTGGTATGACAGAATAAGAGAAACCTGTTTTGAAAACCAGAGGTTAATCAATGAAATGATTGAACCTATTGATGGTGTGTTCCTGCCGGTTTATCCGTCTGATGCAAATATGATGGCAATCGATTTATACGATGCGGGAATCGACCCTAAGGAAATGTCCAATTATTTAATTGAAAAGAAATTATTCACAAGAGAAGGAGAATACACTTCTGAAGAATTTGGTCACAGATACTTACGTATAAGTTTTTCAATTCCAACAGAAGAAATTAAAGTATTCTGTGAAGAATTCCCTAAGGCTGTTGAAGCTTTAAGGAAAAAATAAGGTTAATGGTATGAGATTTAGATATCATCAACCTATTCCTAATTTTTATAAAATAGAAAACCCTCACCATCCAAAAACCACTATTTCTGATGATTTTTTAAATGAATTTGTTGAAATTGCAGTTGAATCTCAATTTGCAGGATTGAGCTATTCTAAATTGAGTGATGAGTTTAAAAATGAATGGGATATCAGCTGGGACAATATTATTATTCTGAAATATCACATGTCTGATGAAATTTTAAAAATGAATCCTTCCAGGGAAAAATGCAAACTGATGGATGAAGAATTTCAGGAAGTTGGAATTAAAACATTTGAGCTTGCAGACATATTGAGAAAAAATGGCTTTAAGGCAGATTTAATCAATCCTTTGGATGACAGAGTAAGCCTAAGAGCAATTGCACTTCAGTCAAATGATGCGGTAATTACGAGAAGCAACATGTGCATGTTTAAGGAAGGATTGAATTTGGGATTTTTCATGATTCAAACTTCAATCGAAAATTTGCCTGTAAAAAAGGAAAATGATATGCTCTGGGTTAAAGATTACTGCTCAACATGTGGTGTTTGCATTGACAGATGTCCTGAAAAGGCTTTTGATGATGAAGGAAGGTTTTTAAGAAAATTATGCACTGCACACCGTGAAGGCTGCAGCAGATGCATTGATTTATGTCCTTTTTATAAAAGAGGTTATGAAAAAGTTAAAAAAAGATATTCGAGGATGAAAAAATGAATGACAAAATAGCTTTAGTGTCTTGTAGTGGATTAAGCCCGTTAGGTTTGGTAGTTCGTGCAGCTAGCGTTGAACTTGCGCTGGAAAATGAAAACATTGTTGCGGCTTGTATAACAGAATACTCTGCTCAGCCAAATAACTGCTCACCTATTCTGGATGATGCAAAAATAGTTACAGTAACAGGATGCGCTGACGACTGTGCTGCTGTTATTTTAAAAGAAAAAGAGGTTAATGCAATTAAAAACATTTCAGCGGATGCTGTTGTTAAAACTTATGATTTAAATCCTTTGGATGCTGTCAGATTGGATGATGATGGTGAAAAAGCAGTTGAAGTATTAAAAAGATTTATTTTAAAAGAATTGGAAAATATTTAAAAAATAAAAAAATTAAGAGAATATTTAATCGGATAAGTAATAATATTCTCCTTTTTCTTTTTGTTCACGGTCTTTGTAACTGTCAAGTTTGTTAACACGTGGACGTTTTGTTTCTTTATCTCTTCTAAATGTAATATTGAGATTTCCTAAAAATTCATTCATTGCATTTCTAAGGTCGGTTGGTTTTGATGCGTGACCGTTTAAACCTGGGGTTCCATCAAATACCATCGCCCTGTCTGAGATGTAGTCGATAAATACTATATCGTGGTCAACGATTAATGACGCTGCATTTCTGCTTTCAACCAGTTTTCTGATTACTCTTGCAGCAATCAGTCTTTGTTCAACATCTAAAAATGCGGTCGGTTCGTCGAAAAGATAAATTTCAGCATCTTTTGCAAGTGTTGCAGCAATAGCTAATCTTTGAAGTTCTCCTCCACTTAATCCTTTGACGGGTTTGTCAAGCAATTCATTCAATGATAGGGGATTCATTATTTCGCTTTCAAAGATTTTGCTTCCAAAACTAGGGGCGTTCATGTATAAAAAGTCACTTACGCTTCCTTCGAAGTTGGTAACGATATATTGTGGCTTGTAAGCTATTGTGACTTCTTCATCAACTTCGCCTGTTGTTGGGTCTTCGACTCCTGCAAGCATTTTTGCAAAGGTTGTTTTTCCAATACCGTTTGAACCGAATGCAGTTACAATTTCATCGTAAAAGATTTCTCCCTCATCAGCAGTTAATTTAAATCCGTCATAATCTTTGCTCAGGTCAGTATAACTTGCAAGAGGATCTCCTTCATCTTCTGGGGTTGGCGGTCTTATGGTGAATTCAATAGGATTTCTTCTGATTCTTACATTTTCTTCTGCTAAAAATCCTTTGATGTATGCATTGATACCTAATCTGACACCTTTTCTTCCGGATACTACACCGTATCCTCCTGGTGTACCGTATAAAATATGTATATTGTCTGATAATGCGTCTAAAGTTGCAAGGTCGTGCTCAATAACCAAAACACTTTTTCCTTCTTCAGCAAGGGATCTGATTACTTTTACAGCGTTTAGTCTTTGTGATACGTCAAGCCATGATGTAGGTTCGTCAAAGTAGTAGAAATCACCTTCTCTAAGTACTGTTGCAGCTATTGCTACTCTTTGAAGTTCTCCTCCACTCAGATTTTCCATTTTCCGGTCAAGCACGTTTTCAAGCTGCAGTTCCTTTGTAACATATTCAAGCTTGTCTCTTTCATTAACATTTGAAAGCAGGTCTTTAACTTTGCCTTTTACAACTTTTGGAAGTTGGTCTACCATTTGAGGCTTTAATATTGTTTTAATGTTGCCTTCAGACAAATCTTTGAAGTATTTCTGAAGTGCTGAGCCTTTATAATATTCAATTACATTGTCCCAGTTTTCAGGCTGATTTTCATAGTCTCCAAAGTTAGGTATAAGATTTCCTGACAATATGTTCATTATTGTGGATTTACCGATACCATTCTGACCTAAAAGACCTAAAACAGTTCCCTCTTCTAGAGATGGGAGGCCAAACAGTTCAAACTGGTTTTGTCCAAAGCGGTGAATAGGTTCACCTGCTGCTTCCGGTAAGTTAATAATTGTAATTGCATCAAACGGGCACCTGTTTGTACAAATACCGCACCCTTCACATAATTCTTCAGATATCAACGGCTTTTTAGTGTTCTCATCAATTACTATGGTGTCTTCATCCATCCTAACTCCCGGGCAGTAATTGATGCAAAGATAATCACATTTTTTAGGCTGACATCTGTCTTTATCTAAAATTGAAATACGAGTCATTATAATCTCCTTAAAAATATAATCATTAATAATTATGTACATTCTATTTAATTAAGGTTTGTAAAATTAGAATTTTAACTCTTTTAAAAAATTTTGTTTGTGAATACTATAAAATATTATCAGGACGTAAATTCAATAGCAATCGCTACAATAAAGCCGCAACCAAGAAAAATGGACATGCCCATCATGCAAAACCAACATGACAGAATGTCAATGTTTCAAAAAACATTAAACATGAAGGGTTAAGAATCCTTCTTAAAAAAACAATGAACCTCTTAGACAGTGGGGATAGCAAGGTAAATCTATTTTGTGGGAGAGTACTGGCCTGTGAAGTAAGAATCCTCGACTTCTACAAAGTCGATGTAGTTCAATTTTTTAATGGGAAAAATTAATATTGAATTTTCAATTTAAAACTCTTATTTTTTAATTTTAAATAATATATAATTTTATTTTAAATTTAAAATTCATAAACTAATTTATTTTTAATATTTATTTCTTATAATGTTCGAATATCTATTTCAGTCTAATTGCAAACATTGTTGTGTCATCAAACTGCTCCTGATTTTCACAGAAATCATCTATGTCCTTTTTCACGGAGGTTATTATCTTTTCCAGATCATCATTTTTATGTTTATTTAAAATGTCTTTCAATCTTTCTTCACCGTAAAAATCATTATAGTTGTAATTTGCTTCTGTTATTCCGTCAGTATATAAAATTATTGCATCTCCTGATTTTAATTGGAGTTCATTTGTTTCATAAGGCATATCTTCCATTGCAGCTAAAACTACTCCGGGGTTTATGTTGTAATATTCAAAATTCTCATTTTGTTTGATTAATGGAGGGTTATGGCCTGCATTAACGTAGGATAATTTCTTTGTCTTGAAGTTTATTTTTCCAAGCCAGCATGTGACAAAGAGATTTTCAACATTTCCTTCACAGAGCAGGTTATTTACTTCATAAAATACATCTGAAAGATCTTCGAAGTGTATTGCATAATCCTGGATTAATGTCATTGCCTTAACCATAATCAGTGAGGCGGTTATTCCTTTCCCGCTAACATCTCCAATAACAAATCCGATATTGTCATCATCTATTTTGAAAAAGTCATAAAAATCGCCTGCAACTTCACGTGCAGGTTCCATCATACCCCAAATTTCACATTTTTCGCCATTGTTATATTCTTCAAAATTTTTTGGAATCATGGAATCCTGTATATCATGGCCCAATTTCATCTCTGTTTCAAATCTCTCCTTTTGAGATGTAACTTCAACCAGCTGTTTTCTGTAAAGATTCAAATCTTCTTCCATTTCAAGCAGTGAACCTGCAAGGGATTTTAGTTCATTGTTAACTGTTATTGAATTTAAATCTTCGTTAAGTTTTTGATAATCCTGGGGTGTGGTTATATTTCGGGATAATGATTTGGTTAGTTTGTTGATAGGTTTTGTCATATTTTTTTCCAGATAATACATATAAATTAAAACTGGAATTATGATTAATGATATAAACTGCTCAATAATGTATGCAAAATTGCTAAGTACGTCTGTTGGAGTTATTATGCCCGGAATAAATACGTATAGTGGCAAAGTGGTTATTGCAAGAAGGATTAACAATAGTAAAAATAGGGAGGAATTAATTTTATTGAATAAATTTATGTTAATATCTTCATTTATTGTATAATTCTCTCCAAATGGTTTTGTTATATAGATTATCATGAGCACCATTACTAAAATACTTATTATTGTTGAATCAAAGGCATTGTTATCGGATATTGTATTTACCATTCCGATAATGATTGCAGCAATTAGTAGAATTGGATAAACTTTTTTAGGCAAAACCTGTTTCAATCCTTTTGGAGTGTATACTGGTATTTTATATTTGATTGCAAGGTGTATTCCTATTATCATAATCAGTATGCTTAACGGTGATAATATTATTATATTGTCATGTAAATTCTTAACATCGTATTGTCCTTTAACCAGTCCGTTTAGTAAAATATATAGTCCTGCCACATAAATCAAAAAGATGGCTAAAAATTTAATTATATTGTATAATTTGTTAAAATTTGGAATTTCCATACCGTCTCTGTTCATTGTGGAATACCATAATTTCCACATTAACATGTTGCATATACAAAATATAATGATTACTTTTAGGACATATGGTGCGTCATGAGGGTCAAATACAAGAAGATATATGCTTTCTACTATAATAAATCCTAAGATTCCAAAAGGACCCCATAATAGACATAAAACAGGCATAATGGCAATTTCAAGATTCACTTCTGAGGTGGAATCAACAATATTGAAAAATATTATTGTTGTAAAAGTCATGGCCATTGCGAATAATATCTTGAATTTATTTGATTTAAAAAGTTCTCTAATTCTATTCATAACTTTCACAACCATTATATTTTATTACCAGCATTGTAATGTCATCTTTAGGATTATCATAATTGTAAACTTGATATAAATCAGTTTCAATGCTTTTAATTATATTTTCTGGATTTTCATCTTTATATTTGTTTACTGTTTCTCTCAAGAGGTTATCGGTGTAAAAGGATTCTGGATTATTCTTTTTCCCTGTTGCTCCGTCAGTATATAAAAACAACATGTCTCCAGGACTTAAATCTATCTCATGTTTTTTATAACTGGTATTTTCTGTGCTTCCTATATTTATATCCGGTTTGATTTTCAAAAATTCGAAATCCTGATGGTCATGTTTGACTAATGGAGGATTGTGTCCGGCATTAACAAAACTTAATTTTCCGCTCTTGAAATTTAATTTTCCAAACCATGATGTAACAATCAGGTTATCGTCATTTCCCTTACAGGTTAAATCATTAACCTTTTCAAAAAGTTCTTCGAGATCAGAATTGAATTTACTGTGGTTTTCAATTAGTTGCATGGTTTTGACCATGAATAATGTTGCAGGGACCCCTGTTCCACTTACATCTCCAATAACGAAAGCAGCATTATCACTATCCATGTCAAAATAGTCATAAAATGCTCCTCCAACTACTTTTGCAGGTTTCATTAATCCATAAATTTCGAAAGGCTTGTTATTGGAGAATTCATCAAAGTTTGTTTTTAGCATTCCTGATTGAATATTGCTTGCAATTTTAAACTCAGTTTCAATTTTCTCTTTTTCTGCAGTTGTTCTTTCGAGGTTATTTAAATTGTTTTCAATGTTGTTGCTTAATGTGATAAATGATTCAATTAATTTGGTCATGTCATCGTTGTTTTTCAGATATTTTTCGAATTTTTTAGTGTGATTCTCATCATGCTCAGAATCTTTATCATTTCTGTATTGTTTTAGTGAATCGATTAGTTCATAAATCGGATTGGTTATTGTCTTTTCAACATAATAAATGTGGAATATGCAAAAGAGAATCATCAGTCCGCTTCCAAAGCATAAATTGAATAGCTGAATGTAATCTTCATTGAAGTTGTAGGTAAAAATCATACTTATTGTAATTAGTTCATCAAAAAGGACGATAAATAGAATGGACAGTATTATTAAGAAAAATAGTATAATTTTTTCAATGATTGAGTACTTAATGACTCTTACTTCTATATTTGCTTCAAACTTGTTTATGCAGAATAATATTGCCATAACGAGAGTCATTCCAAAGAATATGTTGTCTGTAATACTGTTGTCAATGTGGAATGCTTGAACAATAATCAGATAGCCCAGTAACAGTATAAAACCTACTATAAAATATTTATTGTTGATATCAATGAGATTTATCCATTTTCTAGGTGTTTGCATAGGCAATTCTTCTATGTTGAAAATGCTGATGAAGAATATTCCGAATATTAAAGTGAAATTAAACAGATTTAAGGCATATGATGTCTGTTTAATAAAGCTTGATAATGGATAAATTATATACATTTTGGGATATGCTTCAAATGATATGTATATTAATGCCCAATAGACAATTGCAAGAATCAAAGCTATAATTAAAAATTTAAATATATTATAGGTTGAATTGAATTTTGGGGTGTTGATTGTCTTTTCTTTAAAGGTCGTATACCATAATTTGTATGCAAGTATGGATATAAAGAACATTATTGTAAAATCAATTAATGCTGCTCTTGGATCTGCCCCTTCAAAAAGCTGCCAGGTAAGACTGGCTAGGGCTTGACCTAAACCTCCAATAGGACCAAACATCATTCCAAAAACAGGAGCAATACCAACATCGGCGATTATATACTCTCCTCCAAAGGGCATATGCTCAAAAAAATAATATAAGATAAATTCCACTGTAAAAGTGAAAATAAAAATGAATTTTTTATTGTCAAATAGTTTTTTAAGCATTTTATCCCTTTATGATGTTTTCTTTAAAATGAATTACTTATGTAATATATGTATTTAAATAAGTTATATTAGTTTTTTTAGTTATGTGAGAATATTTTTTTAATTTGCCGGGTGTGATGCTAAATTTAAATATAATAATCTGAATATTTTAATTAATGAAAAAATATTTTTAGTTTGATTTTTTTGAGGATATTATGAAACAAGTTATGATTGTAAGAACAGATTTAAAAATGCGTAAGGGAAAAATTGCCGCTCAGTGCTGTCACGGAGCTATTGGTGCATATAAAAAATCACCGGCAGATAAAATTAGAAAATGGGAAAATGAAGCTTATGCAAAAGTAGTTTTAAAAGTTAAGACATTAGAGGAATTAACCGAGCTTAAAAAAATTGCAGATAAAAAAGGTATTGCTAATTATTTGGTAGTTGATGCTGGAAGGACACAGATACCTACATCAAGCGTTACCGTTTTGGCACTCGGGCCGGATGAAGATGAAATCCTTGATGAAATAACAGGAGATTTGAAACTTTTATAACATAAACTGTCATTTAATTGAAGCTACTTTTAATTAAACAGGGTCGTGATTATTATCATAAAACAGGTTGTAAAAATAGGGGGAAGTCTGTTCCCGAATCATGCAATAACATTGGCGGATAAGTTAAAAAATACTGATTCATGCATTATTCTGGGTGGTGGTGAGTTTGCAAATTTAATTCGCAAATATGATGCTGAACTTGACTTTTCAGACTCTGCCAATCATTGGACAGCTATCGATTGCATGGACATTATAGCAAAACTTGTAAATGATAAAGTGGAATCTGTAAAATTGGCATTTTCTATTGAGGATATAAATAATATCTCTGATGAAGGTTTCACTCCAATTTTTGTTGTTTCCCAATTCTTAAAGTCAGAAGATCCTTTTGAATGTTCGTGGGACGTAACTTCAGATTCGATTGCTGCCTATGTTGCACACTTACTAAATGCAAACCTTTTAATAGTAACAAATGTAAATGGTATATATACCCAAGAACCGAAGGAGCCAGGTTCAACATTCATAAGTAAAATTGATGCAAAAACTTTACTAACTTTTCAGGAGTCATCGATTGATGTAATGTTGCCGTCTCTTTTATTAAAGTTTGGGACTAATTGTTATGTTGTGAATGGAAAATATCCCGAAAGGGTTTTGTCTCTTATAGATGATAATATAAAGGATTATAATTTCGATTACACACAAATAATAGGTGATTAAAAATGAAAACTGTAGAATGTATTTCATGCAAACAAGAAATTCCATTAACTGGACCTTTTGTTGAATTCGAGTGTCCAGAATGTGGAGCAAAAATATCAAGATGTGAAAAATGCCGTACTTTCGGTCACGCTTACAAATGTGAATGTGGATTTGAAGGACCATAAATTTGTAAATTGGAGGAATTAGAATGGGTGAAGTATTAACAACTATGAAAATCATGCCAGACAGTCCGGATGTAGATTTAGAAGCTATTAAAACAACTATTAAAGATTCCATGCCTGAAGGAGCAACCCTTCATGATATGAAAGAAGAACCAATTGCTTTTGGTTTAGTTGCAATCATCATTAGTTTCATCACTGATGATGGTGAAGGTGGATCTGAACCTGTGGAAGAAATGGTTTCTGCTATTGAAGGCGTAGCCAGTATTGAAATTACTGGTGTTGGAAGATTAATGGAATAAGTTCCTAAATCTTCTTTTTTAAATTTTAGGGTTATTTAATAACTCTTTTACTTTTTTTTAAATTCTCTCATATTCCTGATTTTAAAGAGTTAATGTTGGTGTTAATTCAGTTTATTTCTTTTTTAAAATTAAGTATATTAAATAATTTTAAATATTTTTTTTAAAAGATATATTTATGTATATTTATTTTGAGGATGAATATGAAATTTAATAAAATTGTTTTATATTCCCTTGTATTGCTGGTTTTATTGTTTTCAATTACTGCAATATCTGCTGCTGATTTAAACGATACTAGTGATATGGGTGATGTTTTAAAAGATGATGGTGATATTAAATCCTATTATGATTTAAATTATGATATTGCCTTAGAAAATTCAAGTTTTAATTTGGAATCCGATTATAAATTTGATAATCAAAGTGATATGAATTATAATCGGGGAATTAGAATTGCTAAGGAAAATTTTACAATCAATGGAAATAATCATGCAATAGACTGTTCTAATCAGGCTAGAGCATTTGTGGTTGTTGGAAAAGATGTGAAAATAAACAATCTGATTATAAAAAATGCTTTTTACGGATATGGTTCCGCTATTATATCCTACTCAAAGCTGACCCTGAATAATGTGACTTTTATAAACTGTTCTGGGGTTGGTTCTTTTAACGGCGGCGCTGTTCTTGTCACTGGTGCAACTTTAAATGTAAATAACTGTAAATTTATTGATACATCTGGTGAGGAAGGGGCTTCAATTACTTCATCAATGGGTGTTGTCAATGTTGTCAATTCAACATTCACCAGCAGTTCTGATAAAATCATTAAGGGCCATATTTACTCACAAAATTCAAATTTAACTGTTTTGAACTCTAATTTTTTAAATACTGATTCTAAATATGCAACTGCAATTTTTGCTACTGGTGAGGGAAACATTTTAATTTTAAATTCTAAATTTAAAAACTTGTCTGCCAATAAAACAGCAGGTGCAATCAGTGTTAAATCAATTTCTAAGTTAACTATTTCTGATTGTGAATTTGATAATGTTTACAGTGAAAAAAATGGTGGTGCGGTTTTTGCAGATGTGTTTGAAGGAAACGGCCAGGTCATGGTTCAAAACAGCAAATTCCATGACTGTTATTCTGAATTTGGTGGAGCTATTCTTCAATTAGGCGGAAGTTTAATAGTTAAAGATTCTAATTTTGCTGATAATGTTGCAGAATATGAAGGCGGTGCAATTTATACCAGTTTTGTTGATGTGAGGATATCAAATTCAACATTCAAATCCAATACTGCATCAGACAACATATCTTATGGTGGTGCAGGTTATTTTGATATGGGAAATGTAATTATCGAGAAAAGCACTTTTGAAAATAATGCAGCATTTGGAGTATCAACAGTTTATGCATATGATACTAATTTGACTTTAGAAAATAACTGCTTTAACAATCCTTCTGATGTTACAAGCATATATACAGTATATGGAAAAGTAATAGACAAAGGAAATACTTTCAATGATGATAAATGGTCATTTGATAATACTAATTACTTCTATAATTTTGAAAATACTGCAAATCCGTTTATAATAATCAATAACACTCTGATATTTGATAAGTTGCCTGAAAAATTTGATTTGAGGAAATACGGTTGGGTTTCACCTGTTAAAAACCAGGGATTCATGGGCTCTTGCTGGGCATTCGGTAATGTAGCCGCATTAGAGTCAGCATTACTTCGTTATGCAAATGTATCTTATTCTTTATCTGAAAACAATGTTCAAAATTCAATGCTTCAATTTTCAAAATATGGACAGTTGAATTCGGAAGAAGGAGGAACTCCTTTTGCTCCTATAGCATATTTGATAGATTGGATGGGGATTTTCCCAAGTGAATATGACAGTTATGACGAACTTGGTAAAATATCTTCATTGCTTATCACACCTGAGGACATTCACATTCAAAATGTGGTTGTTGTTCCTCCAAGAAATAACTCTCTGGACAATGATTTGATTAAAAACGCTCTGATTAAATATGGTGCTCTGGCAGTAAGTCACAATGCAGATTTTAACAAAACTGCTTATTTCAATGAATCAAGCTATGCACAGTATTATTATGGTAAGACAATATCAACTCATAGAGTTTGTGTTGTGGGGTGGGATGATACTTATTCCAGATATAATTTCTTAAAAACCGCTCCAGGTGACGGCGCATGGATTGTTAAAAACAGTTGGGGATCCAACTGGGCTGACGGCGGATATTTCTATGTTTCATATTATGATACATCATTTGCTACAGATCGTGAAAGTGTTGGATATATAATTAATAACGATTCCTACAACAGGATTTATCAAATTGATGTTGGTGGAGAATTATCTATGGGTATTACTTTCAATTATTATTCTAACGTGTTTACTGCTGATGAAGATGAATTAATTGCTGCAGTTGGAACATATTTTGAAAAAACCGGATTGAAATACGAATTTAAAATATCTGTAAATGATGTTGAAGTTTATTCTCATGAAGGCACAAGTGAATTCGGAGGATATTCAACAATCAAATTAAACAAATATGTACAAATCAAAAAAGGGGATGTTTTCCGAATAACCTTTAAAAATAATTCACCTATTATTGATGACCTCAGAATCCATACTCAAAAGGGAACTTCATTTGTAAGTGATGACGGTAAGAATTGGACTGATTTGGCAAAAGATAAAAGTGTGGCTATTATAAAAGCTTACACCATTTCCGATTTAAACATTACTAAAAATTTAGTGAAATACTATAAGAATGAAACTCCGTTTGTTGCAGAAGTCGGTCCTGGTGAAGAAGTTATATTTGAATTCAAAGGAATAACTCACACTGTAAAAGCGGATGAAAATGGATTAGCTAAATTTGAAGTCAACGCTAACCCTGGAAAGTACGCTATCACAACAAATTACAAGGGAAATTCAATCGTCAATTACATCATTATAAAAAACACTGTTGTTTCTTCCAATGTTGAAAAAACTTATAATGCTAACTGTAATTATAAATTTAGAATTGTGGATTCTACCGGAAACTCTGTAAAAAATACTAAAGTTGCTGTTTCTGTTAATGGAAAATCTAAAAGTTATAAAACGGATAATTCTGGATATATAACTCTTAAATTCACCAAATTGACTAAAACACAAAAAATCACAGTTAAGAATCCAAAAACAGGTGAGATTAAAACCACTAAAATAGTGATTTATTCAAGGTTTTCAGATGTGAAAAATGTTGCAATGTATTACTTTGACGGATCTAAGTTTAAAGCGAAAATACTTGATGACAATGCCAAACCAGTCGGTAAAAATAAAGTAGTGACCATTAAGATTAACAAAAAAACTTACAAGGTCAAAAGCAATGCCAAAGGGATGATTGCTTTTAAAATACCGAATACAGTAAAACCAGGCTCATATAAGTTAACTGCAACTTACAAAGGAGATGCTGTCAAAAAAACTGTTAAAGTAAAGCAAAATCTTAAAACCAAGAAATATTCTGTTAAAAAGTCTTCTAAAAAACTCATTATCAAGGCAACTCTCAAGAATGGTAAAAAAGCAGTCAGCGGTAAAAAAATAACTTTAAAACTTAATGGTAAAAAATTCACCTCAAAAACCAATAAGAACGGAATTGTTAAGTTCACAATAAATAAAAATATTATTGAAAAACTTAAAATAGGTAAAAAATACTCTATGAGTGTTATTTATCTAAAAAACACTGTTAAAACAACTTTGAATGTCAAACGTTAATGGAAAATAATTTATTTTCCTTTTTTCTTTTTTTTTTACATGTGGTGTGTTGGCAGAAATTATTTAATTTTGATTGTATTTTAATTTTTTAGTGTGGACATTAATCCTTATACTCTGTAGTGTATTCATGAATGTATCTTATATTTATAAATAATTGGGTTGATTAAGCAATAATCATGGTGTTAATTTAAAAAATTAATCTCTGTGCTTTAAAAAATCATGCAAATTATAATGGAACATTTTTTAATAAAAAATAGAAAAATTAGTTAAAAAGTGAACAATAATTCAAACTCAATAATTTCTGCTAACATTCAACTATTTTTTTTTAACAAAATTTTTATATTTTCTTTCACAAAAATATATTTCGTATTAAATTAAATGGGGGTAAAATTTATTAAGAATTATAAAATCATGCTTATCATTGTCTTTGTGGCATTGATATGTTCATTATCATTTGTTAGTGCAAATGAACTAGGCAATGCTACGAATTTGGAAAATGATGGATTAAGTTTGGAGGAATCTGATTTTCAGGCGGATTCTTTAAGTGCTGTCAATGATGATTCTTATTATGATATTGATTTAAGAAAGACATCTTCATCGAATGGTGATGTTTTAGGTTCAAGCATTGAAAATGATGAAATTTTAAATGCAAGTAATGAGTATAAGTTATCTGCTTCGAAAATAGGAAGTAAAACTGAGCTTGCGAAGTTAATTAAGGATGCCAAACCGGGTTCAACAGTAACTTTAGATAATGATTACAATGGTAGTCTAAGTGATGGACTTTTTGATACGGTTATTACTATAACTAAGAATATTGTAATAGATGGTAATGGACATAGTATTTACACCATTACCGGGTCACCGATTTTTACAATAAATCATGCTCCTTCATTAGGATTTGTAGAAATAAAAAATATTAATTTTATTGGCGGATCGTGTGGAATTATTCGAACTGCTGAGGGGGCGGGCGCTATTATTGTTTCTAATTGCACATTTACAAAAACTTTGGCCGAGTTTTGTGGAGGTGCAATCTTTATATATGGAAAGAGTCCTGAATCATATATTATTAATTGTACTTTTAAAAATTGTATGGCTATGGGTAAATGGAAGATGGTTAAACCGGAAGGTTTCTATCAAGGGTCTTCTACTGCACTTAGTAATGGTGGTGCCATTACTGTTTGTAGTCCTGTTACTATCAAATCTTGTCGTTTTGAAAATTGTACTGCTGGAGATGGGGGTGCAATAAAGGTAGGTCGGACTAAAGCAAAAATAATAGATTCCGTTTTTGTTAATAATTGTGCTGGAGGCTTGGTTAATGTCCAAAATTATAAACATGGGGGAGCCATTTATCTTACAGAAGCTGATGGTAGTTTAGTTAAGGGATGCACATTCATTGACAATCATGCTGATCGTTATGGAGGTGCAATATCTGTGTGTTCTGGTGTTAATATTAAAATTGAGGACAGTGTTTTCAATTCTAATTACCTGGGTGATGGTATTCATAAACTGGGCGGTGCAATATATTTAAACAGCGGTTTGAGAGAAAAGAATCTTATTATTCAAATAACTAGGTGTTCATTCAGTAATAATGGATATGGTGGTGGCGAGCGTACCTGTTATAAGGGTGGTGCAATATATTATAGTGATGTTGAAAAGGCACATATTTCAGATTGTAATTTTACTGGTAATGCCGCATCAGAACGGGGTGGCGCGATATATGCAAAATCCTCCTGCCCTGATATTATAGGATGTGTCTTTACCAAAAATCATGCTAACGAGAGGGGCGGAGCAATATATCTTGATTCTAGAAATAATGTTGTTAACTGGTGTGTTTTTGATTCCAATTCCGCTGATGATGATGGTGGAGCCATTTATGTAGAAGCAAGATATAACACAATAAAGAATTCCTTGTTTGTAAACAATAAGGCTAAAGATGAAGGTGGTGCTGTTTATATCAATGGAAGGTATGCAAAAATTCATTTATCCAATTTCTTTACTAACACCGCTAAAAAAGGTTATGATATTTATTGTGACTCCAGCTCTTGTGAACTTTACGGTTCTATTATTCTAGGAAACACTCCTAAAAATGCGGTGTATTCCTCTAAATCATTTTCCGCCGGGAAAAATTGGTGGGGAAATGTTGAAAGCAATAAAAATGTCAAACCTGATGTTAATAAGAAAGTGGATCTTGAAAATAATTGGATTTATCTTAAGAATGAGGTTAAGTATGACCACACTGGCTCACTGCCTAGTGCGGTTCTTAAAGCAAGCCTATGGTCTAATAAGTTTGATTATGAGGTTACCAGTTATCTAAAGTTTGTATTTGATATGGAATTCACAAACACGGCTTCAAATACCAATAAAATAGATTCTGGTGGTTTCAGCGATTTTATCATTCCATTAACTACAACTAATACTGCAGTTACTCTTTCAAAAGATAAATGGTCTCATAAAATTAATTTGAAATATGATTCTCCTAGTTACACTCATTCTTTATCACATCTAAAGAATGATATTAGTAATGCAGATTCTGTCTTGAATTTAACAGCAGATTATGAGTATACTGATGTCTGCGACAAAAGCCTGATTAATGGATTTAGGCCTGGTATAAATATAGTCATTAATGGTAACGGACATACTATCGACGGAAAAAATATCGCTTCATTATTTGACATGAATTATAGGGAGCTGACCTTGAAAAATGTCAAAATAGTCAATTTCAAAAATGTAATCAAGTCTAAAAGAGATTTTTATATAGAAAATTGTACTTTCATTAATTGTGGAAATGGTTTTGAGGTATTTAATGTTTCAGCTGGAGTAATTTCGATTAAAGATTCTAAATTTTATGATTGTTATTCCAATTCATCCTTAATCCGTTGTGATGGTGATGGCTTTACTTTGTCAATGGTTGGTTGTGAACTTATAGGAAATAATGCCAGTTCTCTTGTAAAAGGTACTCATTCCAAGTCATTTACCATTGTTCAAAACATTTTCCTGAATAATAATTTCACTGAAATGTTTAAGTTTACAAAAGGTAACCCTTCAGTTGCAGATTATGATTTCAATTGGTTCGGGAATACTATAAATGATTTTGATTTCAGACCGAACGTCAATGTTGATTTGGATCATTGGATGGTCTTGAACCTTGTTAACGGTAAAGATACATTTGGAACAAAGTATGTTTATCTCAATCCGTATAATGCAATTTCTCAAGAGATTGAAAACAGCACCTATTTGGATGTTGGGTTCAATGTTTCTTCTAATGGGGAATATATTGGATTTGTGGATGTTGTTTCAGGTGTAGGCATGTTTGATTATTCATATAGTTCAAATTTTGTGACTTTAAGTCATTTGTCCTGTAATTTCTCATTTTATGTTGAAAATTTCCTGCCGGGTTCCTTTTCAGATTTGCAGTATCAGATTAACAATGCAGGTCCTGTTTTAAACCTGACACGCAACTATGAGTATATGCCAGCTTGTGATTCTAAACTCAGATATATAAGCATTGATAAACCATTGATATTGAATGGTAACGGTTTTACAATAGATGCTAAATGTATGGCAAATATTGCTAGAATCACAGGTGGTGATGTTCAAGTATTAAACACTACTTTCATTAACAGTAAAGGTTCTGCAGTCCAGATTATGGCTAATAATGTTTTGATTAATTCAACTTTCGTCAATAACACTAATATTGTAGGTTTAGGTGATGGAGGTGCGATTAGGGTATATGAATCCAATAATGTTGTTATCGATTCTACATTCATTAATAATACTGCTGATGGTGGAGGCGCAATTAGTATCGATACATCTAAGAATGTTGTCATTGACTCAATATTTGTGAATAATGCTGCTAAAATAGGTGGTGCAATTCTTTCTATTTCTTCTGAGGTTTCAGTTACTGGAGTATTTGTAAACAATTCTGCTAAAAATGGTGCCGCCATTTATCTCGATGCTAGTCCCGATGATTTAAATAGGATTTATAAATCCTTGTTTATGTCAAATAGGGCAAATTATAGTGTTATTAGTGTTAAGGGTACTCTAAATTCTCATGTTGCTGATGTTCATTATTCAATTTTCCTAGAAAACAACTGTCTTCATGACATCGCATCAGGTAACAAGGACATTGTTAATGCGGATTATAACTGGTTTGGAAACACCAATGAAAATTACAATGTTAAACCTAATGTCGAATCAAGCGTTAAATTGAACAGATGGTTGTTTTTGGATGCCAATGCCAACGGCACTCTTTTAAAAATAGATGAATCCGCAGTCATTAATGTTAGTCTGAATAATGCTTATGACCGTACCTCCCGGAAGGTTTATGATGTGGAAACTAATCTTCCTGCTGTTTGTTTCGATGTTTCATCTGTCAATAATGCTGTAGCTTTGGATAAGCTTGAATTGGTTGACGGCAAAGGCAATGCGTCTTACATGCCTGTTAATGATGGTGTGGGAAGTGTTGATTTTAAATATTATTCATTTAATAAAACAGTTACATTTAATGTAGTTAGGGTTCCTGAAGATTCATTTACAAAATTGCAGGAAATTATCAATAACGCAAGTGTTCATGACAGTATAGTCTTAAACAGGTCTTATAAATATTACCCTAACTTTGATGGTGATTTGAAGAACGGTATTGTGATTAATAAAAGTTTGATGGTCAATGGTAATGGTCATGTGATTGACGGTGCAAATCAGGCCCGTTTATTTAATCTTACTACTAATTCCATTGAATTGTATAATTTCATTTTGGTTAATGGTTATGCGGAAAATGGTAGTGTTATATATTCCAATGCTGCAGGCGATAAGTTGTCCAGTTCAATTGTTTTAAATTCAACAGGTTCTGTAATTTATTGTCCGTTCTGGTTTGCTGCGAATGAAAACTGGTTTGGAAATACAATTGATGATTATGATGTCGCTCCTGTTGTTGAAGGCGACCAGGTTGAATTAAATAAATGGTTGTTTTTAACAGTTGATGTGTCCAAATTCGACTTGTTTGTTGGTGATAAGGCAATCATTACTCTTAACTTGACCAATATGTATGATGCAACTAAAGGAACTAATTCTACATTCACTGGTATAATTCCAGTCACTTTTGACTTGTCCTGTGTTGGTGGAGACATCAATGTTTCTGAGGCCACACTGATTGATGGTGTTGCCGAATTAGAGTTTATCGGCGACGGTATTGGGCCAGGTTATCTGGAAATGTCCTGTTATAATGTCAATGAAGAGGTTTACTTTAATGTAAGTTGTGATGATGATTCATTTACTGCTCTTCAGAAATTAATCAATAATGCTAATGGCAAAGTTGTTTTGCAGCATGACTACAGGTATTACGATTATGATGAGAAACTTAAGAGTGGAATTTTAATTAAAAAATCACACATTGAGATTGATGGTGACGGACATGTCATAGATGCTTCAAATAAAGCCGGTGTGTTTAATATTGCTGGTGAATATGTTGCTGTATATGATGTGTCTATTGTTAATTCCAAAAATACTGTTTCTGTTGATGGGGGATATGCTGCTTTCGATAATGTTTCATTTATCAGTAATGCTGATGTGATATCTGTTGTTGATGGTACTGTGGAAATTGTGGGTTGTTATTTCCTCAATAATTCCAATGTTGTTGATTTGAAATCTGCTTATGATGTTTTCATTTCAGATTCCACATTTATAAATAATACAAATATTATCAACGCATTTTATAGTACTTTAACTGTTAACAATAGTAGTTTCAAAGGCAGTGATGTAGGTTCTTATTGTGTTAACTTGATTGATTCCAATGCTGAGATTTACTCCTCTAAGTTTGATGAGGTTAATTTAATCAATCCGATTTTCGTATCAATAGATTCTGAGTTATATTTATCCAAAAATACATTAAGCAAATCTCAATACATTGATAATGATGGTACTATAACTTCAAAAACCAGAATTGTTATTCCTGGTGAAAAGTATTATGATTTGTTAATCTATGATAATTTGACTTTAAATGCTACAGTTTATGACGATAATGGCAATATTATTAAGGTCAATGATTTGGAATTTAATATTAATCCAACAATTGACTATAATGAAAGTTCACAGGGTACTGTTTGGATTTTGGATGTTTATTGTTATCCTTGTGGTGAACATGAAGTTAATGCTTCTGTAATTGATTCACTTTCTGATTATAGTTCTGATTGTGTGTTGTTAGATGTTTCTAAGTTTTCATCCAGTGTTGATATCGTTTCATTGGATAACATTACCTGTGGTGAAGTTTTAAACGTTAAAGTGGAGTGTATTAACTTTACCGGTGCAGTTATTGAAATTAGTGATGCTTCCGGCGAGGTTATTTTCAGACAAACAGGTGACATGACAGAGATTAATGTCGAATCATTGGATGCCGGAGTATACACATTAACATACACCAATGTAGGAAATGATGAATATGAATCCAGTTCTGTTATTGCAACATTTGAAGTTTATAAAATTGGATCTGATGTTGTTATTGTAGATAAGCTCAGTTCTCTCTATGCTTTTAATGATTATCAGATAAACTTTACTGTATCCAATAGGACTAATGTCACTGCAAAAATCGTTGATTTAAAGACAGGCGAAGTTATTGTAAACATGAGCGTTCATGCGGATTGTCTTTATGTTAATCTGCTTGCAGGTTCATATAATCTTACCGTAACCAATGTGGGTGATAATAATCATGAAACTTCTTCCGATTCGATGGTATTTGATGTATTGAAAGTTAAATCATCAGTTAAAGTTGATGATGTGTCTGATTATTTCTATGATGATGTTTTAATAACATATGAGGTTGTTAATGCTTCAGATGTCCATGTGGTTATTTGCGATTTGGCTACTGGTGATGTTAAATATAATTTCACATCAACAAACACTTCAATCTCTGATTTGTATTTTGACAGTGGTCGTTATAACATTACACTTTCTGTTGAAGAATCTGATAGTACCAGTTACAGCAGTGATTCTAAAGTCTTCAATGTTTTAAAAGTCGGTTCTTCAATTGTTGTTGCGGGTTTGGATGATTATGTTTATGGTGATGATGTAGAGGTTGATGTTATTGTTGATAACCGTACAACTGTTGTTGTTGAAATTAGAGATAAAACAGGTAAAATAGTTTTCAATGAAATCATTGAAGGGGATTACCTGCCAATGCCGGATTTGTCTGCCGGCGAATACGTTTTATTTGCAAGCAATTTAAAAACTGATAACGTTGCTGGAAGCAATTATACAAAAGCATTCACCATATCTAAGGCAAATTCAATAATTGATATTATATACTTCAATGATACTCTTCCATGGGGTTATTATTTCGATGTGGAATTTGATGGGGATAATCTTACAGATGTTTACGTTGTTGTTCGTGACAGTAATGGTAATGAAATTTCCGGTGGAAATTTAACTAATGATTATGGTTATTTCCTATATAGGTTAGGTAATTTAACTCTTGGCAGTTATTCAATTGAGATTATTAATCCTGGTGATGAGAACATCACAGGTTGCAGTGTTTCAATGAATTTCACCATTTTTAAAGGCAATTCCACTGTTTATATTGATGATATTGCTTCTGTTTATGTTGGTGATGATGTATTAATTGAATATTATGTTTATGTCCCTGGAATAATTGATGTTGTTGTTAGGGATTCTCTGGGAAATATTGTTTATCATGAAGAAAACGCGAATATTTTCAATGTCACTGTTTCAGGTTTGCCTGCAGGTGACTATACAGTTAATGTGACTAATTTGGAAACTGAAAACGTGTTTGGAAATTATTCTGTAAGTAATTTTACTGTTTTCAAATATGATTCCGAGACCATATTGCATGATGTCAGTGATGTTGTCTATGGTGAAAATGTTTTAATAGGATTTGAAGTTGAAAACCCGACTGTTGTAAATGTTAAGATAACTGATGCAAACGGTAATGTCGTTTATGATGAAAATGAAACAGATTACAGTGTCTTGATTACTGATTTGGATGCAGGAGATTATACTGTAAATGTCACCAATATTGAAACATACAATGTGGCTGGAAGCGGCGATTCCAAATCATTCAGGGTCCTGAAGGCATCAATTATTTTGGCAGTTTCTGTTGATGATTCTGTTTACGGGGAACTGTCTGTTGTTAATGTGAGTTCTAATGTTGACGGTGCTTATATTGTGAATATTGGTGATGAGGAATTGTTTGTTAATGTTGTTAATGGTCAAGGAATGGAGATTATTGCTCTTGATGCAGGCGATTACACAGCTAAAATCAATTTCACTGATGACAATTATGATGTCTACACAATAGACGATTCATTTACAGTATTTAAAGCGGATATTGCTGTGAGTATTGAGGTTTTAGATAAGGTTTATACTGCCGAGGTTAGTGGTAATGTCTTTGCCAGTGTCGATGGAGAGTACAAAGTAGTTATTGGTAATTTTGAGGCTCCTGTAACTGTTAAGGATGGTATTGGTAGCTTTGATATTGGAATATTGAATGTAGGTAACTATACTGCATCTGTAAGCTTTAATGGTACTGATAATTACAACTCTGCAGATAATGAGACTGTCTTTGAAGTTACTCAAACTGGCACTAACTTTAACATAATTGCTAATTCTAGTGAAATTGCTTATGGTGGTGCTGTTGAGATTGCTCAAGGTCTTCCTGGTGATGCAACTGGTAATGTAACCTACAGTTTTGCTAACGGCACTGTTATCCAGGTTGTTGGTGTTAATGAGTCATTTGTGTTGTCCGGTTTGAATGCTGGATCTTATGTAATCTATGCAAATTACAGTGGGGATGCTGATTATGCTCCTGCCTGTGACAGTATAACAATAACTGTTGGCAAAGTTGTTAATGATGTTTTAGTTTATTCTTCAGATGTTGTTTATGGTGAAAATGCCACAATTATTATTAATGCTGATGTTGATGGTAGATATACCGTTATTGTCGGCGGTAAAAGGCTAATTGCTGATGTTGTAAATGGTGAGGGTGATGTTGAGGCTGCTTTAAATGCGGGTCGTTATGACATTGCTGTTGAGTATGTGGATGATAATTATGAGAATAATGTGACTTCTATTCCGTTTACTGTTTCTAAAGCGGA
>NZ_CACWVY010000019.1 GCF_902764455.1 uncultured Methanobrevibacter sp. | reverse complement strand
AGAAAATTCAATATGAACTACAGATTAACATGAAAAAAGAGATATATAAAAAATCAAAAAGATAAAAAAATTATGAAATTCTTAAATTGACGGCATTGAATATTTTTTACTAAAAATTATATACTTGTTTTAATATATTATTATAATGATAATTTATTTAGGAGTATATAATGTCAGAAGATAAAATTAGTATGAATCATGGTGCTGGCGGAGAAGTTATGGCAAATTTAATAGCTAGCACTGTTTTGGATAATATCACTAAAAAAAGCGTTAATGGTGGTATTAGTTTAGATGCATTAGATGATGGAGCTTCTATCCCTTTAGGAGATTGGGAAATTGTCATGACAACTGATGGTCACACTATCGATCCGTTATTTTTCCCAGGAGGGGATATTGGTAGAATCTCCGCTGCAGGAACTATTAATGATGTTTCTGTAATGGGTGCACGTCCACTTGCCATTTCTAATGCTATTATCATGCAGGAAGGCTTTCCGATTGATGATTTGGACAAAATCATGAAATCACTTAATGAAACTTGTGAAGAAGTTGATGTTGCTGTAATTACTGGCGATACCAAAGTAATGCCTCAGGACAAACTAGATGGAATTGTCATGGTAACTACAGGTATTGGAATTGCAAAAAAAGGAGAAGTAATTCGTGACTCAACTTTAGAAGTCGGTGATAAAATCATTGTCACAGGAAGTTTGGGTGATCATGGAATGAGTTTGATGTCTTTCAGGGAAGGTTTTGGTTTTGAAACTGATTTGAAATCTGATGTAGCTCCAATGTGGAATATTATCAATAAAGCATTAGAAATTGGGGGAGTTACAGCTATGAAAGACCCTACCCGTGGAGGATTTGCAAATGCTATTAACGAAATGGCTTCAAAAGCAGGAGTCGGTGTAGTTTTAGAGCAGGATGCAATTCCAATCAGAGATGAAGTTCATGCTGTATCAGAAATGTTAGGCATTGATCCGTTTGAAGTAGCCAATGAAGGTAAAGTAGTGATGGGTGTTAAAGCTGATAAGGCTGAAGAAATACTTGAAGCTATTAAAGGCGAAAAGTATGGTGAAAATGCTGCAATCATAGGAGAAGTCGTCGAAGGAGATTATGTTGTTGTAAATACTCCTATTGGTGGTGAAAGAATTCTTGAAGCACCAATTGCAGACCCGGTTCCTAGAGTTTGTTAGGTGATAAAATGGCAAGTGTATTTTCTAGAAGAATAGGTGCATATATAATTGATTTCTTTGTGGTATCTGCATTCATGTGGATTTTGTCATATTTATTTTCTCTTATAATTAATCCTGCAGATGTTGGTTCAGTTTACAGATATTTCCCATATCTTGCTCCAATTTTAGGTTATGTTTACTTTGTATTTTGTGAAAAGGTTAAAGGGGCTACCGTTGGTAAGGCATTACTTTTCTTGGAAGTAAGGTCTAGAAACGGTTCTTATATGAATTGGCCTCAGTCAATTGTACGTAACTTAACTAAAATCTACTGGATTCCAATTATTTTTGACTGGTTAATTGGCAGAATAATGAATACTGATAGATTATTTGGAAGTATTACACGTACTGTAGTTGTAAATTCTGTAAATTAGATTGTTATGATTAAGAAGGTTCAGGTTCTTTGGTATTTAAACAAAGAAGATTTAGAAAATTATTGCATAGATTTCAAGGAATATAAATCCCATAAGCTTGAAGGCTATGAAATCTGTGATGTTGATGAGGATTTAATCTATGATTTATGCGATAGGGATCCTGATAGACTTGAACCGATTGGTTATTTTAAAAACGCTAAGGAAATTGAGAATTATCTGTCCGACACAATTACAAATAATGAGTTCGACCTAGATTTGGATTCTCCGGAGCTTAAGGAAAAAATCAATACTGCGTGCAGCAATATTGAATTCACCGGTGAAGACTATTATATTGCAATAGGTTCAAGTTTGGGCAGCAGCGATACAAAAGTGGCCAGCTGGTTTGAATCTTTACGAAAGGAGTATAACAGTTCATCTAAGGACAATGTATGGATTTTAGCCGTTACAGGTTATGATCCTTATGATTTGTCATTGACCGGTAGGACCTTGTCATATGTTCTTGCGGATATTTTGAACTTGAATGAATCATCACTCGATAATCTGATTCCGAATAAAGGCAGAATTACTGTAGAAGAATGGAATGAAATTTTAGAAAAAGTTTATAAGAAAAATAAGATTTATTTAGGTTTAAATAGGGTAATTTAGATTTCACCCTTCTTAAACTCACTTGGTTCAAAATAGGACAGCTCAGCCAGACCATTATCGATTAGTTCTTTGTTGACATCTGTTGTATTAGTGTATACTATAGCCAATATTCTTCCGTATTTGTCCTGACTTTGTTTATCATCTATATCCAGATATACTGTTTTTCCAAGACATTTTTCTTCAACAAATTTTTTGGCATCGCTGTATCCTGCTTCTGTATTTTGTGGGGTTTTTACCTGTGTCAGCTGAACTTTGCCGACACCATAAACCTGTATGGTATTGCCGTCGATTACATCAACACATTTGCCTGCATTGTTGTAATGTATTGTTTTATTGCCAATTGTTAATGTCCCGTTTTTATTTTCAATGGAATTTGAATCATTTAAAAATGTATTGGCTATTGTAATGCCGATTGTAATTAGAAATATTGCTAATAATATAATTGAAATTTTCCGTTTGTCCATTTTCAATCCCTTTTGTAGTGTTCACAGTAACGTTTGTATCTGCAGGATCTGCATTTGTTTTTGTTTTTAGTTGGAATGAATGGTTTTGTCCCTTCAAATAATCCTTGCATTCTATCGATTGTGAATTTAATTTCCTTTTCAACTTCCGGAGTAAATATCTCAATCCAAAAGAGATTTCCTGTTCCCCGCTCTCTTAAAGCAGCTTTAATTTTCCTTTTATCTTCGGTCATGCTTTTAAAAGCAAGGCAGTATGCTCTTACCTGATTCATTGTTGAAGGGTATGGGGTGCGCCCTGGTTTATCGTCGATTATTACAATTTCATCAGGTTTCATCCATATCTCATCAATGTATCCTCGTATTCCGTACTCTGGAGCAATGACAAAACATTCTCTAGACATTGAAGCTTTCTCTTTAGATGCTTCTACGGCATCTTCAAATGTTGCAGGGATTGCGTCCTGTTTGAAGATGTCTTCGAGCTGCTGGTGAATGTCACTTCCATGTGTCATTTCAGGTGTTGCTGGTGTTTTTATGCCTTTCATGTGCTCGAGATATATCTGGTATTCACAATATCCTTGCTGGTTGAGCCAACTAATGGGGAAATTGTTTTTACCTTCAATTATTTGAAGACCTTTTATGTCAGGATGCTCTTTAATGTCATACTTTTTATCGTATCCTGTAATGTTTTTTTGTTCCATAATATTATTATGTATCTGATATTACTTAGCATTTGCTCTCTTGCTATTTTTTTAAATACTACTATTTCCAAAGTAAACCTATGCACTATGTAACATCAAAAAGCATTCTGTCGAAAAATAATGGGATGAATCTCTATAGGGGATGTACCCACGGATGCATATACTGTGATTCACGAAGCAAGATATATGGAATGAATCATAAATTTGAGGATATTGAGGTTAAAGAAAATTCGCTTCAGCTGCTTAAAAGAGAGCTTAGAAAAAGGCAGCCTTCAATGATTGGAACCGGTGCAATGACTGACCCCTATATTCCACTTGAAAAGCGTCTTAAATATGTGAGGAATGCTTTAGAGTTAATTTATGATTACGGTTTCGGATTTACCTGCATTACAAAATCAGATTTGATTTTAAGGGATTTGGAATTGCTTAAAAAAATCAACGAAAAAACAAGGGTAGTTGTACAAATGACATTAACGACTGCCGATGATGATCTATGCAGCATTCTGGAACCTCATGTATGTACAACTTCAAGACGGGTGGAGGTCTTAAAAATATTGGATGAGGCAGGAATTCCGACTGTTGTATGGCTGTGTCCGATTCTGCCCTACATTAACGATACTTATGAAAACATCAATTCCATTTTGGATTATTGTATTGAAAACAATGTAAAAGGCATTTTATGTCATGGTATGGGTTTGACTTTAAGGGAAGGAAACAGGGAGTATTTCTATTCAAAATTGGATGAACATTTTCCCGGTTTGAAAGAGAAATATATTGAAGAATATGCAAACAGCTATTCTATTCCAAGCCCCAATGATAAAATGTTAATGAAGCTATTTAAAAGAAGAACATATGATGCAGGAATCTTAAATAATTTCAATGAAATATTTGAGTATCTCCATAAGTTTCCACAAAAATCCTATCAGTCCACATTAAATTTTAAATAGCTATTTTTTTAAATATTTATATGATGAATTTTGATGATTTAAACATTTCAGATGAGATAAAGAAAGCTATTGGGGATATGGGATTTGATAAGACAACTCCAATTCAGGAAATGGCAATTCCTCTAGCTTTAAAATCTCGAGACATTACTGCTCAGGCACAAACAGGTTCTGGTAAAACCATCGCTTTTGCAGTTCCGATACTTGAAAAGATTTTTATAGCGGACAGGTCACCGCAGGCGATAATATTATGTCCTACAAGGGAGCTCTGCCTTCAGGTTGCAGGTGAAATTTCCAAGGTTGGAGCAAATATCAAGAAACTCAAGACGCTGGCAGTTTATGGTGGCCAGCCAATCGGAAAACAAACTAGAGTTTTGAAAAAGGGAGTTCATATTGTTGTTGGAACTCCTGGCCGTGTAATTGATCATATTGAACGTGGAAATCTTGATTTGATAGGAATTGAAAGTGTGGTTTTAGATGAGGCGGATGAAATGCTTGACATGGGCTTTAGGGAGGACATTGTAACAATCCTTAAGAATACTCCACATCAAAGACAGACTCTTCTTTTTTCTGCTACAATGCCTACCGAAATTAGAAAAATTGCTAAAAATTACCAAAAAAATCCAAAATTCATAAAAGTTGCAAATAATAGGAAAAATATTCCAAAAATCACGCAGTATGCCTTTAAAACAGACCATAAACACAAATTCAATGATTTGATAAAATTATTTGAGATTTATGATATTAAATCATCGCTGATTTTTTGCAATACTAAAAAAGGTGTGGACTTTGTATTTAAGCATCTAAAAAAACAGAATTATGCTGCTGAAGCCCTGCATGGGGATATGAGTCAAAAAACCAGAGACCGTGTCATGAACAAATTTAGAAACGGTAATGTTCGTTTCCTGGTTGCAACTGATGTAGCCGCTCGGGGTCTGGACATTTCAAATCTGGATTTTATCATTAACTATGATGTTGCTCACAATTATGATTCTCACATTCACCGCATAGGCAGAACTGCAAGGGCAGGAAATACTGGACATGCTTTAACATTAGTATCAAAAGAGGATTATTCTAACTTCAGTACTATTAAAAAAGAAAGCAAGGGTAAAATTATAGAAAAGAAAATGCCTGGAGATGAAGAACTTGAAAATATTAAGATTACACGAATTTTAAATGATGCAAAAAAATCAATTAAAATTGATAATCTTCAAGAGTATATTAAAATAATAAAAAAGAATTCGTCTGCAGATATTACAACTGAAGAAATAGCTGCAGCTTTATTAAAGAAAATAAGGGAAAATTAATTATTTTCCACCATCAATAATGTTGTATTTTATTTTTTCGTTTTCTAGCTCGCGTGTAAATGCTTTGCTCATATCGCCGACACAAATTGCTAAAACATTTAAGCCTTTACGTGCGGCATTTGCTGTTGCATGTGATGCGGCATACTCAATATCTATTGGTAAGTCTAATTTTTTAACTACTGCACGTGAAACAGTTCCAGCAATAGCGACTTTATCAATAGGTTTTCCAGTATTTGTTCCTTTATCATAAACGTTTTTGATGAGTTCTAAATCACAGGATTTTGATCCTCCGTCTTTTATGGTTGGAACAATTACGACAGTTACTTCACCAACTGACATATCGATAAGGCCGGTTAAATTGGTTAGGGATACATCCATGTCCTTTTCAGCATCTTCTAATACGACTCCAGTTGCATTTTCTTCTTTTTTATGAGCATACAATACTCCATCTTTCATGTAAAGACCAACAATATCATCTTTTTCGAGGTCTTCTGTAGCAATGGCTGGCCAGATGGTTTTGTAATGATTCATGGTTTCTAAAACGGAATCGGAATATTTTCTTAGACTTATGGCGTCTTTTTTTACTTTATCGATACCTGCTTGGGTTATTTTGTAAGGGGACCTTCCATCTTTGGAGGTTATGTATCCAAGCTCGATTAATGTCTTGATGTTCTCAGAAACTGCTTGAATTGTGATTCCTAGTGTATTTGCCAAATCTTTCTGTTTGAGATGCGGATCTTGCTTTGATATTTCGCTTAAAATTTGAAAATGGGTAAGTGCACCTCTTTTTTTAAATGCCTTCATCATGTTCATTCCTCAATTAAACTTGATTAATATATATTCTTTAATTTATCATATATAAATTAGTTTGATAATTTTCCATTTAAGGCATCATTAAATTCTTGGAGAAATTCATCTTTTTTATCTATTGGAATGTATGCACCGCATGCCATGGCGTGTCCACCACCACTGCCCCCTACTTTTGCAGATATGTCTCGGATAATGCTTCCAAAGTGAATTCCGTCATAGGAAAGTAGTCTTGAACATCTGAGTGAAACTTTAAGTTCATTGTCATCAGTTTGTGTGAATCCTATAATTGGTTTTTTCCAGTTGCAGTATCCTAAAATCATTCCTGTTACTGTTCCTACGATTTCTGGTTTAATGCCATCTCCGTCGAAATACTGCAGGTTTTCCATCTCAATAATGTTTGTATTATCGCCTTCAGCGATTTTTTCTATGGATGTTGCCAGATTGTACCTGTGGGTTTTGCTGATGGATTCAAGTTCATCAAGTGCAACGAATCGGTCTCCTTTTAAAACTTCCATAGCTACCTTTTCTTCGTGGTTTCTTCCGCATGCATTCATGGCGGTTGAAAATTCAGAACCGTCTCTTAAAAAACTGTTTTCATCTTCTTTTAAGAAAGTATATGAATCTCCAATAATCATTTGAGGAATGTATCTGACATATCTTCCAGGAACTGCTTTTGAAATCATTCCAAGTAAGCACTGGAATAATTTACCTTTTTCATCCTGTGTCAGTTCGTTTAAAGTTTTACGATTATGTTTTTCATCAATTCCGAGCTCTTCAAGGATGGCCATGGTTTCTGTGGTGTTGTTTGTTATCGGCAGGTTGACATCACTAAAATAAGACAGTGCTACAAATAAAGGTCTTGTATTTCTTCCGTAAATGTTAATGTCATTTTCTATCAGTTCAAGATAACCTTCATCTATTGCATCCTGTTGTATAATTTTATTTAATCCTTCAAAATGACCTGTTTTTGTATTTTGCATATCTCCAATAGCTGAAAGAACTCCAATCCAACTCAAGTCAGTGTATCCGAATTCTTTGGCTAAAAAATAGCATAGTCCTCCTCCACAAACATAATATGATCCGTCAATGCCATGATGTATCGGATTGATTTCGAGATATGTGTAGTCCTTGTCGTCTTTGTAGTCAAGGTCTCTTAAAGGCGGATGGTGGTCCAGGATGATAATCTTTTGGCCTTCTTTTGCGTTTGTATCAATTCGCTGGCCTGAACCTAAATCTGAAAAGATTGTAAGTTCGTGTGTAAGTTCAATATCATCTAAGACATCTAAATTTACAAATTCAATTTCATGTTCTTTGTTTTGTCTATCTAGTATGGTTGATAAAATTGCGCCTGAACAAATACCGTCACAGTCAATGTGAGAGTATATCTTGATATCTTCGGAGTTTTCAATAATCTCACGTGCCTGGAGGTACTGTTCCTGCATTAATTGTGGTATTTTCATGGTAATCAGTTTCTTATTTCTTTAATTTTTAAGCTAACTTCTTTTAATAATTCAAGTTTTGTACCTTCCCATTCGACAAGGATTCTGCCGGATTTTTCATACCATTTTCCGGGATATGCTCTTTCCTTATCTATGGTGTATTTTAAACCAAGTCTTTTTAAAGCTCTTTCAATGTCGTTTAAAGCAGGTTCCTTTACAGCTAAGTCTTTTGAGACTTTACGACCTTGCTTAAGAGTCAAGTCTTTATCTAAATATTGTGGCCAAATGGTAATCATTTTATCACCTATTTAATTTGAGTTTCAAAGATTTCCAATGCATCTTTAACAACCAGATCCATATTGTAATATTTGTATTTGGCCAGTCTTCCAGCAAAGATGACATTTTCTTCTTTTTCCATTTCCGCTTCGTACAATTTAAATTTGTCCAGATATTCCTGTGTCGGATAAGGGTAACATTTTTCGCCATTGAATCCGGGATATTCTCTCATGATGGCGGTTTTTCCTTCAACTTCCTGCCAGGTTAATTTTTTAAATTCGGTAATTCTTGTAAAGTAAGAGTCATTCGGATAATTGACAACGGCTACGTCCTGATAGGAATCTTCATCTACAATTTCATATACGAAGTTCAGGCATCTGTATAACAGTTCTCCATATTTGTAGTCATAGAAATAATCGATAGGGCCTGTGTAGATTAAGGTTTCGTAGTCAATCCTGTCGATGTAGTCTTTGTAGTCTGATTTAAGTCCGACATGGATTTTATCGGATTTAATCATGTTTTCACACATTTTTGTAAATCCTTCCTTAGGCATTCCCTGATATGTGTCTGCAAAGTATCTGTCGTCATGATTGAATCTGAAGGGAATTCTTGAAATAACGCTTGAACTTAAATTAGCGGCTGATGTTCCCCACTGCTTTTCAGTGTAGTTTTTAAATAGCTTATTGTAAATGTCACGTCCTGCGTTTTTCAAAACAACATCTTCGGAGGATTTGACTTCATCAATATCTTCCTTGTGCTCATCAATCCATTCCTTCATGGATTCCTCATCCAAATCAAGATCATAAAGTTTATTTAAAGTATCAATACAGATTGGCATCGGTACGAGTTTTCCATCAACGTAACTTAATACTCTGTGTACGTAATCATTCCATTCTGTAAATTGTGACAGGTAATCATGGACTTTCTTTTCATTTGTATGATAAATATGCGGTCCGTATTTTTGAATCAGCAGTCCGTCATCATAGAAATCATACACGTTACCTCCGATGTGGTCACGCTTTTCAATAATCAATACTTCTTCATCCAATTCATTTGCAATTCTTTCAGCTAATGTAAGGCCTGATAATCCTGCTCCTACAATAACGTATTTATAATCGGCCATAGTTTCACTCCTTTGAAATAAATATTTTTGATTCTAATGCAGTTGTCATAGAAGACATCAGCATTCTAGTTTTAATATCACCATTGTGAATTTTTTTAAGTCTTTTTACTTTGCTGAGCAATAATTTGTTTTCACTTTTAGTAAATGGGGATGTTTTCCAGGTATGCATCCAATGAAGCAGATGAGGATTTATTGATACATTCTGAACGTCAGTCGAAAATCCTTCAGTCTGCTTTCTGCAGTAAATGTAAGCTTCCATCAGCTCATCCAAAAGTCTGACATTAACATTGTTGGTAATGGACTTGTCGTCCGGCAAATCCCTGATATAGTAATCGTAACTGAAGTAATTGTTCAGATATACAATACCTTTGGCATGCAGGAGAGCTTCAAGGGTAAATGCCATGTCATCTCCTGTAACATACTTTTTAAAACGCAAGTTATTATCCATGATAAGTTCTCTTTTGTAAATTTTACACCATACTGAAGGCTGTATTTTCAGCAGGTCAGGTTCTTGTTCGATATTGTCAACATGGATGATATCTATAGGCTTGTCTCTCGGATATGTCACTTCCAATGTTTTACCATATAATGCACGTTCAACAACATTGTCCCAGACTACATCAGGAATATCTAAAAAGTTTGCGGACTTGAATGTTTCATCAGGATATGCGCTTTCAAGGTCTGCCTTGTAAGGGGAGTATGATTCCTGAACGTATCCTCCATATTCGAATATTCTTCTGAAACGTGCAAATGCCAAATCAACGTCATACTCTTTAAGGGTATTATATAATTTTTCACAGGCATCAGGAACGTATCTGTCATCAGGATCTAAAAACATTATGTAATCGCCGGTTGATGCTTCAATGCCTGTATTGCGGGGAGTATGAGCTCCTCCGCTGTTGGTTTCATGGTGTATTGCAACACAGCAGTCGTATTTTTCTGCATATTCATCGATGATTTTGTCTGATCCGTCAGTTGAACAGTCATTAACCATGATTATTTCCAAATTTTCATTTCCAATTGTCTGATTAATAAGAGAGTCAATACCTCCTTTTAAGTGAGGTCCAACATTGAATATAGGTAAGATAATGCTTATTTTCTCATTCATTTTCCTCTCTCCATGTCTTGAATAATAGTTCCATCATATCAGGAACAGTATAAGTGTCTGGGTAAATGTAGGTAACACCATATTTGTCAAGGACTTTTGCTGTAATTGGGCCGATACAGACTGTTAAAAGATTATCGTTTAACATTTTGCTTAACTTTTCCTTATCTTCAGCTATCTGGAAGAAGTTTTCAACAGTCAGGGGACTGGTAAAAGTTATTGCATCAATTTCCTTGTTTTCAATTTTTGAAAAAAGTTCAGTTATTGCCTGTTCGTCCATTGGGAATAATGATTTGTATGCTTCAGCTAAAATAATTTTATTTCCAAGTTTTTCAAGCTCTTCTGGAAGTATTGGCCTTGCAGATGCAGTTCTTGGAATTCCGATGATTTTACCGGTAATTTCACGTTTTTTAAACTCTTCAATCAGGCCTTCTGCAGTAAAATCCTGCGGCATCAAATCAACAGTTAACCCATTTTTTTCAGCTAATTTTCCGGTTTTATTTCCAATGACTGCTAACTTGCAGTTTAAAGTCTTTATGAAATCAGGATAGAATTTATTTAGTGAAACGATAGTTGTAGGTGATGTGAATATAATCCAGTCAAGTTCATCTTTTTTGGATACTAGATATTTCAGGGATTCTGTATTGACTGGTTCCAAATCAAGGGTTGGTGCAAGAACTGCACTTCCTCCCAGATTTTCTACAATCTCACAGGCCTTTTTAGCCCTATCCTTTGGCCTTGTTATAGCAACAACAGGTTTTGACATTTTATATTACCTTCATTAATTTATAATGTTTTATATTTTGTTTTAATTGGTTTATAATATTTGTTAATTTGATTTAATTTTAAAATTGTTTTAACTTTGTTAAATTGCTTTGATTTTATTAAATTGACTTTATATTATTTTATTCAAGTTATAAAAATAGAAAAATATTTATTTTTAAAAATATAAAATGTTATATGCATTTATTGAAATTTAAAAGTGAATTTATGGATTATAATATTGATAATAGCTTTAAATAAAATCAGGAATAATCCATATGGTATGCTACTACAAAGCATTGTTTAAAAGGATTAGATATCGTGGTGCTGATTTGAATTTAGTATCTAAAAAATTATTGTCTGAAGTCCCAGTTGGCATTCAAAAGACTTTAGGATATGATAATAGATTTGAATTAATTTTTGAATTACTCAATAGGGGATTTATATGTTGTTGTAGATATAATTAATTCTAAAGAAGTGGCTATTATTGCTGTAATACCTAAAGACAAGCACAGGAGGAAACATTGATGAAATCTAAGTTGGATTATGTGTATGATGGTGAATATGATGTTATGGATATTACTATTGATGAATCTAGTAAATATGGCAAATTAATAGATATAACTGATGGAATTGTATTTGATTTAGATAAAAACGGATTTCCTGCCGTATTGGAAATAATCAGTGCTTCAAGAATTTTGGGTATTGATAAGCAAAATCTCAGGTCTTCTAACATTGGCTTGTCTATTATGATTGGCGATGAATTAATTTGTATTGAATTGAAATTCACATATTTTGTTTTTAAATATGAAAAAGATGTCTGTTTTAAGCAAAATTTTGCAAATAATTATGGAATTCCTGCAATGGAGACTATATTTTCTACCGCATGATTTTTTAGATTATTGCACTTGGATAACATTAACGATATTGTTTGCAGTTTTGTATCTAATTTTAATGATGAGCATATATATCATAGATTTTTTTCATACAATATTTTCTAAACCATTGTCGTTAATGTAAAATTCATTAAATGATTTTAAATGAAAATATTTTTAAATCAGTTTAATAAATTGAACTTTCAATTTAAATACATGATAAATGCTGCTGGTTTTTTCCTATTAACAATTAAATATAATTAAAATCTATTTTTAAATAGGTGATAAAATGAGTAATATATTAATTACATATTTTTCAGCAAGCGGAGTAACCAAAAGTGTAGCAGAAAAAATAGCTGATGAAAACGGCTATGACATTTTTGAAATTGTTCCAGAAGAAATCTACACTCCAGCAGATTTGGATTATATGGACAAAAATTCAAGGTCAACAATTGAAATGAATGACAAATCATTCAGACCTCCAATTAAAGAAACATGTGATGTAAGTAAATATGACACAGTAGCTATAGGTTTTCCGGTATGGTGGTATACAGCACCTACAATCATCAACACATTCATTGAAAGTGTTGATCTTTCCGGCAAAACTATTAAAGTGTTCTGCACATCCGGAGGCTCCGGTGTGGACAAATGCGTAAGTGACCTTCAAAACACCTATCCTGAACTTAATTTTGCAAAAGGAATGAGGTTTATGGGTGATGTCTCAAAAGCTAAGGAGTGGATTGAAAATGAGTAAAAAAGTAGTCGTAATCAGTTCATCACCAAGAATCGGTGGAAATTCAGACACATTATGTGATGAATTTGTAAAAGGCGCTTTAGATGCAGATAACGCTGCTGTTAAATACAACCTTGAAGAAATAAGGTTTCACTCCTGCAAGGCATGCTATAAATGTAAAACTCCTGAAATGAAGTGTTTCCAGGAAGACGGTCTTGAAGAAGTGCTCGACAAGATGATGGAAGCCGACGTTATTGTATATGCAACACCAGTATACTATTATTCAATGTGTGGCAGCCTGAAAAGATTCTTTGACAGATGCTATCCGATATTCAGGCATCTTGAAAACAAGGATTACTATATAATAACCGCAGCAGGTTCAACTAACGGGGATGTCCTTACTGGAATCAGAGATTTCATAGGATTTTCCAAAAATCCAACAGAAAAAGCTGTATTTTCTGCATTCGGAGATGTCAAATCTCAACCTGAACTGCTAAAAGAAGTATATAATGCTGGTTTTCACTGCTAAAAAAATAAAATAGGGAAAGAAATAATTCTTTCCTATCCTTTAAAAGGATTTGAACTGTTGTATGTTTTACCGTCAACAGTTAATGTAAAATTACCGTAGTCAATTTCACCGTTGACTTCCAGGCCGGATACTGTACTGTCACCAGCCAATGTCCATTTTGAACCGTCGACAACTTTAACTGTAGTATTACCGGTAGAATTGATTGCTCCTTTAAACTCGGTATGTTTCATGGTCCAGTTAAGGGAACTTATTGAATCGACAATAACGTTTCCGTCTATTTTTTCATTATCTGTATTCAGCTCAGCCACTCCTCCGTTGGAACCTGTGGTTCCCCATTGGTTTTGACCGGCAATTTCTAAAAAGGTTCCGCTTCCAAAGCTAAGTTCAGTATTTTTCAAATCAATGACGCATGCTGTGTTGGTTACGTGAAACATTGGAGCCTCGGAGAAAACAGATGATTCTTTAGGAATTGAGAGTTTTGAGTTTTCAGCAGTAAAGTGGGATGTTCCAACATCAGCGTCTCCACTCATTGACTGGTAGATAAAAATTCCTCCCAAATCAACGTAATCATCACCATCTTTTCTGTTACCTTCACCATAACCGCTCAAGTCAGAGTTTTTCACATCAATTGAGTTTTTACCTTCAATACAAGCTATCTGAGATACGTAAGAGGTTCCTTTGGTATTGTCCACTGTAATGTTTCCTGTTGAGTATATTAAAGGTGATCCTCTGCCGCTGGTTTTACTGACGCCTGTGTTGATTTCAGAGTTTTTAACATGTACATGGCCTTCACCACGGTCAGTTGCAAGAGCAGCACAGCTTTGACCGTCAGTGTTGATAATTACATTTTCAGCATTAATCTTACCGCTGTATGTTGCATCAAGACCTCTTGACTTGTCGGAGTGAGTTGTGATTTTCACATTTTTAATGGTTGCTTCGGTTGTTCCTGAAACACTGCTTTGGCCAGGTTGTCCGCCGCCATTTCCACCAGACCCTTCGCCGGATGGCATTTCAGGAGGTTGTCCGCCTGCTCCTCCCTGTTCACCTGAACCGTTTCCGGATGGCATTTCGGGAGGTTGTCCTCCTGCTCCTCCTTGGGATGAATTTCCGCCGGTTGCTTCAGGAGGTTGTGAACCTTCAGAAGCTCCCCCTTGTGAAGAACCCCTGCTTGAAGCTTCAGAATTAGTTACAAAAATTCCATTGGATCCTTTGGAGTTGGTATTTATTTCAACATTTGAAATGTCCAATGTTCCATTTGTGTTAACCAGAACTGCTGAGTTGACGCCGTAAAAGTCAGCATCATCTCCTGAAGTCTGTGTATCGCCGGTTTTATTAACCAGTGAATTTTTTAAAGTCAGTTTACCATTATTTGTTACTAAAATAGAATTCAAATCACTTGAACTAGCTGAAATCAATCCTTTTTCTTTGGATTCATCGCTAGCGTTTACTACAATATTTCCCATGTTTTCAAGTGCATTTGCATCGATATTAACAGAATTTGTCATTTGTGATGATGTATTGTTTGAAAGTGCAAATGCTCCTACACCAATAATAACTACGACTGCAATTGCTGCAATCAGATACTTTCTGTTCATAAAAGTAATAACTCGTATGTTGTATTTAAATATTGGTATATTTTTGGCATTCTATTTTCATTGTTAATAAGTTTTTTGCATGTGTGATTTTGTGCTTTTTCGCAGTTTAAAAACTTATTTTTCTTTAAAATTACAATTGATTAACATAGATTTAATGAAACACCATTAGTCGACTTTTTATCATTGTTTTAAAAAATCTATTAAATTAGTTATTGGAGAATAGATATGGCAAGAAAGAAAAAAATTCACCATCCTTTTGATTTTGCATTTGGTGTATTGTATAATGAATTTCCAAAGGAGTTGCATGAGAATTTGGATATTCCGGGTATATTTAGAAGAAAATCCAATGTAAAAGTTCGTCTTAAGGATGGAACCAAACTGGAGATGGATGCTTCATATGTTGTCGATCCGGATTATGTGAGATTATTCTGGCCTGCTGTTGTAATTTTGGAACATCAATCTAAAGAGGTAGACATACCTAAAATTCAAACAATAGGATATTATGAAACTCAGAAAATAGCTGATGAGAGATTGCCTTCATTAAATGTCATTGCATCACATTTAAGTCCAGAAAAATCTGTTCAGGAATTTGAGAGGACACCAACATCAATAACTAAACTGTTATTCCTGGATCTTGGAGCCGAAGACAATCAAAAAAGATTAAATATGCTAAAAAATAAAATCAATTTTAACGAAGAGCATTTAACCATAAATGAAGCTTTGAATTTGGGAATTGTTGCGATATTTGCTCAAAGAGAAACAGCTCGTGAAGTAACCAGACAAGTTATTGAATTATATTTGAAAATTGAGGTAATTCCAAAAAAATTAGAATATACATTATATTCTGTATTATATGCGATGATTGATGCATATTTTGCGGATGAAAAAGAATATGAGGAGTTAATAAACATGATAAATAATGAAACTGCTGATGAGGTTATTGGTAGGTTTGAGACTGAAATAATTTCACAAAATAAAAAAAATGTTGAAAAATCAGTTAAATTCTAAATGATTTTTGAGTAACTTTGAATTTTCATGTAAAAGAATTTTTGGGGTTAATATGCATGATAAATGATGGTACTGCTGATGAGGTTATTGGTAGGTTTGAGACTGAAATAATTTCACAAAATAAAATTATTGAGCTTGAAAAAGAATTGAATGAGGTTATTATTAGGGCGGATAGTGAGGCTATTAGGGCGGATAGTGAGGCTTCTAGGGCTGATAGTGAAAATGTTGAAAAATCAGTTAAATTCTAAATGATTTTTGAGTAACTTTGAATTTTCATGTAAAAGAATTTTTGGGGTTAATATGCATGATAAATGATGGAGCTGCTGATGAGGTTATTGGTAGGTTTGAGACTGAAATAATTTCACAAAATAAAATTATTGAGCTTGAAAAAGAATTGAATGAGGTTATTATTAGGGCCGATAATGCTGAAGCTGAAATTCTCAGACTTAAAAATAAAATTAAAATGTTGAAAAATTAGTTAAATTCAATTAACCTTTGAATCAATTATTTTCTTAATTTTAACATCTTTTTCAACTCTTTGCTGTCCATTTCAGTGAGGAATGTCTCACCATTTCCAACGGTTAATTTGGCCAGTTCCTCTTTTGAATGTATCATTTCATTGATTTTCTCTTCAAATGTTCCTTTTGTGATGAATCTGTAAACCATTACGTTTTCCTTTTGACCGATTCTGTATGCTCTGTCTGTTGCCTGATTCTCCACTGCCGGATTCCACCATAAATCATAATGGATTACATTTTGAGCGGAGGTTAGGTTCAGTCCGGTTCCACCAGCTTTCAGTGAAATGATGAAAATCCTGTTTTGAGAGTTATTTTGGAATTTTTTAATAAGTTCATCTCTTTTGGAACGGCTTAAAGATCCGTGCAGGAACAATACTTCCTCGCTGAACTTCTCTTCAGCCAGTTTTTTTATTATTTCTCCCATTTTAACATATTGGGTAAATATAAGAACTTTTTCCTCTGCCTGAAGGATATTTTCCAAGGTGTACATCAAGACTTCAGTTTTTCCTGATTCAGCGATGTCCTGTGAGCCGCTTTTGGTAAACTGTGAAGGATGATTGCATATTTGCTTTAATGAATTAATCAACTTCAAAACTAAACCTCTTCTTTTTATTCCTTCATTTGCCTCAACTTCTGCCATTGATGAGTCAAGGGTTTCCTTGTAAAGTGCAACCTGCTCTTTGGTTAAATTGCAGTATATGTCATTGACGATTTTATCAGGTAAATCCTTAATGATGTTCTTATCGCTTTTAAGACGCCTTAGGATAAATGGCTGTGTGATTTGCCTGAAGTTATTTAGAGTATCCTGATTTTTCTCCTTTTCAATAGGGATAATGTAATTTTGCCTGAACTTCTTGAGGCTTGTTAGATATCCCTTGTTTGTAAAGTCAAATATGCTCCAGTATTCGGATAATCTGTTTTCAACAGGCGTACCGGACATTGCAATTTTATGTTTTGCCTTGATTGACTTGACTGCTTTTGTCTGTTTTGTTCCGGGATTTTTGATGTTTTGCGCTTCATCAATAATGCATAGGAACCATTTTTGCTTTTTAAACTTTGCAAGGTCGCTTCTCAGGACACCATAGGATGTCAGATAAACGTCATATTTTTTCTTTGTGAATCTTCTGTGTGTTCCGTGGAAAATGTATGAAGTCAAATCAGGCGTGAATTTTTTGATTTCTTCCTGCCAGTTTGTAAGAAGACTTGTTGGAGCAATAACCAATACATGTTCATTTTCAAGGTATCCTTCCTCTTTGAAGTATTGGATTGCGGTTAACACCTGCAGAGTTTTCCCAAGTCCCATGTCATCGGCCAGTATGCTTCCAAAGCCTGTTTTGATGTTTTGCACAAGCCAGGAAAATCCTCTTTTCTGATAGTCCCTCAGTTTTGCAGTGACATTGCCCGGAACGTTAATGTCATCGAAGTGGGTGATGCTTTCTATAAGCTCGTCAAAGTTTCCCTCCACTTCAACATCGCCTTCCAGAATCTCACCGCTAAGCACTGCTTTTGTAAGGTCATGGCGGTTCAGTTTTTCAGGCAGACTGTCAATCTGTTTTATTAATGATTTGACGTCTCTTTCATCAAGCATTACGAATTCATTGGCAATTTTAACAAGGCCTTTTGATTTTTCAGCCAGTTGTCTGAATTCTTCAGGTGAGCAGTTTGTATTTCCGATTGAGACTTTCCAGTTGAAACTGGTTAGGTCATTGAATGTAATGTATGTCTGCTCATTTTGTGAAGTGATGTCAAGTTTGAGTTTTGGTCTGAATATTTTCTGAAGACTTTTGGGCAAAATAATTTTAAGCCCCATTACTTCAAACAACGGCAAAGTATTCAAAAAGAAATTGGTGAAGTCATCTAAATTTAACTCGAGATTTTCATTTAAACTTAGGGTGTCGTTGAATTTCGGATAAATTTCATTGATGATGTAGGTATCCTTAAGCAAATTTGTCTTTAACAGTGGATCATTGGTTTTTTCGATGGCATCATAAATGCTTTCCATCTCATCATTGACGCAGATGTCCACATTTAATCCGCTGGATGTCTCTTCAACAAGCAGATACAAATCGTAATCTCTTGAATTGATTTGAAACCTGCTTAACCATTGACTGATTGCTTCAGGTGTTGTTGGGGATTTCTTGAACTTTTGCGGCTTTATGAAGAATAATTTAAAAACCTCTTCTCCGTAATTTTTCCTGATTGTCTGTGACGTGCCATGATTCAGGTATTTTTCGAAAAATCCTTTGACAAACAGGCTGACTGCTGTGATAATCTGATCTTTTCTGGAAATTTCAGAGTTTTTAAAGGTAATTAAGCCCTCCGGACATTGTGCTGTTAGTGCATCAATGATTTTGGAGATTTCCTTATCGAAAATTGCAGGAATCCATCTGATGTGATATGTATTGCCGGATTTGAATAGCTCCGGAATAAGTGCATGCTTTTTAATCAGCTCCAGACTGAATTGATAGATTAGATTCAGGAATCTGATGTCTGTGTTGAATTTGGAGATGCTGCTTTCGCTTAATTCAGTGAAAAATCCAAACAACAAAATGTCATTTGTAATGGGGCAGGTTTTATTTGCTTTAATTTTTGAAATCTCATAGTTATTGTTAATGTTTAGCTTGAACTCCTCCCATTGATTAGGCATACCCCAGCGTTTAAGAAATATTTCCTCCAGCCAATCGACATATTCATCTTCACTGCCTTTAAAGTTATCATGGTTAAAATCAACTTTAACATACCATTCATAGGTTCCAGGGCCTTGGCGAGTGTAATTTTCGCAGCGTTTTTTACTGAATCGGGCCATGGATTTGTAGATATTGTCTAAAATGCCTTTAAAATCCTTTGAGTAAAAGACCGGATTTTCATCCAAAAGCTGAAAAATCTGTGAGTGCAGGTCGGGGATTTTGGAAAAGTCAATGTCTGCATTTTGAGGGGTGTCTGAGTTTTCAAACAGCTCTGAAATATCTTTAATGCTTGTATCTTCAATTTCAAGGTTTAAAGAATCAAGCAAATCAAGGCCTCTAAGTTTAAAAATCAGAAACGGATCTTTGTCAATTTCCAAGGCAATCATATAGACCAGTCCTGCAATGTGCTTGCAGATTGTAGCGTAATCCGGACAGTTGCATCTTGTGTTCAAATCCCTGTGTGAAGTCGGAAAAACGTTGACTTTCTGGTGTTTTAAAAGGTCATGGACTTCACGGGGAAGCTTACGGTTTAAAAGGGCAGACATTATTGTTGGATTTTCATAGATTGTTCTGATGATGGTGTTTTTTTCACTTTGACTGAACTGCTTAAACTCAACGCTGACATTATAAAAGCTTTGATAATTTCCTTTGACTTTGGCTAGGGCAAGATTGTCACTGATTAGAATGTCATAAACCCTTCCTGTGTTGGCGTAAGTTTTACCACGGCCAATCCGGTTGGTATAATCTACTCCTTTAAGGGCATCCAGCCATTTTTCTCCCCACCATGTTTTAGTGATTGATTTTGAAGCCATTTCAATCATCAATATGTGTTATTAATGCAAAATTATTATTCATCTCTCATCCAATCAATACGGTAAATCTGTAGGTATACAAAATTTTTAATTTTCATTACCTGTGTAATATGTTTTGTCTTTGTTTGAAAGTAAGATTAATTCCTATTTTTTCCATTAATTTAGTTATATTCTATTTTTAAAAATATAAATAGTTTATCTTTTGATTTAAAGGTAATATTATGAAGTAAGAACAATTTTACTAAGTTGAAGCAATATTTGCATTTATTATTTGCCTTTGTTTCATTAGAGTACAATATCATTAATTATGCTCAAATTTCTTTTAACATATAATCTTTCAGAATTGCTGAATTCGCCGTTTTCAAGTAAAAAATAAATATATTCCCTGTAATAGTAAGCTATTTCATACCACGCATCATCATCCCAGTAGACCTGGTCGATAAACAGGTCCATTATCTCATTCAGTAGCCTGTAGGCTAATTTATATTCCTTTTGCTCGATTAAAGTGCAGATGTCTTTTTTCACGAAATTCTTGAGGGGAGTTCTCATATTGTGGAGTTTATAGTAACCGAATTCTTTCCCGCCATTTCTTAATATCCTTTTAAGCTTTCTTTCATAGGCTTTAGAATCAATCAAAGACTCTGTGCTGAATTGCTTGATGAAACTGTATTTGAGTTTCGGGTCTTTTTTAAATTCTTTTTTGAGGAATTTCTTAAGTTTTGATTCGGATATGACTTTCAAATCAGCACTGATGTCAATGTCTGAAATTTTTTCATGTTCGCTGTCATCTGTGAAATCTTCCAGTATCTCAGGAAACTCCTCCAGAAAATACAGCACTCCCGCTTCATGAGCACAGGATGATTTTTTAGAGCAGCTGCAGGACATGTCAAATAATAAGTTGTCCTGCAAAACAAGTTCAACATTGAACTCATTTTTTGATGTGATGATTGCTTTGAAAGTGTAGCCATCGTAACTGATATTTCCAATATTGTTTTTGTATTTAAGTCCCTGTTTTAATGTTGTTTTATTGAAATTCTTTTTCCAGCAGTTCATATTAACACATTTGTTATATTTTGCGGATATTAATTAAATCTTTAATTGACAATATATTCAAAATAATTACATGTCTGTATAATAATTAAATATCAATGTATTTAAGAATATTTTAAATATAAATATTCGTTTGATTTAAATTTGATATTTGATTTAGTTTTTCTTGAAATTTCATTTTAAATTAAATATTTAAGTATTTTAAAAACTATATAATATTACAATTAGGAATTAATATAATGGTGTTAACACATGTTAGATGATAAAGTAATTTTAATTACTGGAGGAACTGGTTCTTTTGGAAAAAAGTTCACTGAAAGAGTTTTAAAACAGTTCAATCCCAAAAAAGTTATTATTTATTCTAGAGATGAATACAAACAATATCTGATGCAAAGACAATTTGCCGAACATAAAAAGATATTACGTTATTTTATTGGAGATGTAAGGGATAAGCAACGTTTTGCTAGAGCTTGTGATGGTGTGGATATCATTGTTCATGCGGCTGCCCTAAAACAGGTGCCTGCCTGTGAATATAATCCTTTGGAAGCCATTAAAACCAACATTGACGGTGCAAGAACTATTGTTGATGTTGCAATTGACAAGGAAGTTGAAAAAGTAGTTGCACTGTCAACAGATAAGGCGGTAAATCCTTCAAATCTTTATGGTGCAACAAAAATGGTTTCAGATAAGCTATTCATCGCCGCCAATGCTTATGTTGGTGCAAAAAATACTAAATTTTCTGTAGTTCGTTATGGTAATGTAAGCGGAAGCAGAGGTTCTGTAATACCTTTCTTTAAAACATTGATTGATGAGGGCGCTACTAAATTGCCTATCACAGATATGAGAATGACTCGTTTTTGGATTACTCTTGATGAAGCAGTTGATCTTGTTATCAAAGCTATTGATGAAGCTAGAGGTGGAGAATTATTTATTCATAAATGTCCATCATTTAGGGTTATTGATTTGGCTGAAGCTATGCTTCCGGGATGTGAACTTGAAGATGTGGGAATCCGCGCAGGTGAAAAGCTACATGAAGTTATGATTACTGATGAAGATTCAAGATCTGCTTATGAATATGATGACTATTATATAATTTATCCGGAACTTGAATGGTGGTCTAATCATGAAGTCGAAGGCGGAAAAAAGGTTGAAGACAGATTTTTCTATGCATCAGATAATAATGAAGATTGGTTAACTGTTGAAGATCTTAGAGAAGCTTTAAAAGACATGGACATTATATATTAGGTGATTATTATTTCTAAATTTCTTCCTTATGGAAAACAGATGATTGATGATGAGGATATTGAAGAAGTGGTTAAGACCTTAAAATCTCCATTTATTACCCAGGGACCTAAAATCGAAGAGTTTGAAAGAGGTATTGCTAAATATTGCGGAGCAAAGTATGCAGTTGCATTTAACTCCGGTACTTCGGCTCTCCATGGTGCTTATTTTGCATTAGGTCTTAAAAAAGGAGATGAAATGATTACTTCTCCAAATACTTTTGTCGCAACAGCCAATGCAGGTCTTTATTTAGGTGCAAATGTAAAATTTGCAGATATAAAAAAAGAAACTGGAAATATTGATGTTTCTAAAATCAAAACAACAGAAAAAACTAAATTAATAACTCCGGTTCATTACTCCGGAAATCCTGCTGACCTGAAAGAGATCTCAGAAATTGATAATGTCAAAATCATTGAAGATGGTGCACATGCATTGGGTGCTATGTACAACGGCAAGAAAATAGGTTGTCTTACATATTCTGAAATGGCAATGTTCAGTTTCCATCCTGTAAAGCATATTACCACAGGAGAAGGTGGAATAATTGTCACAAATGATGAGAACTATTATGAAAGATTACAGTTATTCAAATCACATGGAATAACTAAAAACAATTTGGTTAATGAATTTCCAGGCGACTGGTACTATGAAATGCAGGAACTGGGATTCAATTATCGTATAACTGATATTCAATGTGCATTAGGCATTTCACAGCTTAAAAAATTAGATTCATTCGTTAAATCAAGAAGAAAAATTGCTAAAACATACAATGAAATCTTTGAAGATAATCCTTATTTTGATGTCACTTCTGAAAAGGAAAACAGAAAGTCTTCATATCATTTATATCCGATTTTACTTAAAGACCACTTAATAAAAGATAAAAAGGAAATTTTTGCAAAGCTCAGAGCTAATGGTCTTGGAGTACAGGTTCATTATATTCCAGTTTACAAACAGCCTTATTATCAGAAATTAGGATTTAAAAATGATTTATGTCCTGTTTGTGAAGAATTTTACAGAAAGGTATTCAGTATTCCAATGTATCCTACATTAACTGATGAGGATATTGAATTCGTTAATGAAACCCTTAATAAAGTACTTGGTGAGTTTTAAATGAAAATAGGCGCAATCATTCAGGCTAGAAGTTCTTCTTCAAGACTTGCGAAAAAAGTATTGAAACCTTTGCCTTTTGGTAGTGATATTTGTGTATTGCAGCAGGTTATCAGACGTGTTTTAAAATCAGAATTACTTGATGAAGTTATTGTTGCAACAAGCACAAACGAAGAAGACTTGGATATTGTCGATGTTGCAAAAAAGGAAAATGTACCTTATTACTGCGGTAGTTTGGATAATGTTTTGGAGAGATATTATAATGCTGCTGTTTTAAATGATTTGGATGTAATTGTTAGAATAACAAGTGACTGTCCATGCATGGACAGTAATGTAATTGATAAAATAATTCAAAATCATTTGGATTTAAATGCGGATTACACTTCAAATTCTCTTAAAGAGTCTTTTCCAAGAGGAATTGACGTTGAAGTAATTAATTTCAATGTTTTAAAAAGGGCATATCTGGAAGCATCTGAAAATTATGAAAAAGAGCATGTAACTCCATTTATATACAAATCACATCCTGATGAGTTTAAAATCAATTTATATGTTCAGGATGATGATAATTCAGACATTAGAATTACATTGGACACTCCGCAGGATTATACATTATTATGTTGTGTTTATGATAATTTATATGATGATGACAATTATTTTTCATTAAATGATGTCCTTGAGCTATTTGATAAAAAACCCTGGATGAAATCCATAAATAAAGAAATTATTCAAAAAAAGGTCTGTTCAACATTATCAGAAGAGATTGAAGAAGCAATTCATTTATGCGAAGTTCAGGATTTAAACAAAGCTAAAGAATTTATTGAAAATCACTTTGGAGCATAATATGGATGTTGTTATTTTAACTGAAGGTGGAAAAGATTTCGGTTTTGGCCATGTAGCCCGCTGCAGTTCAATTTATCAGGCTTTCAAAAAAAGAGATATTCTGCCCAAATTCATTATTAATGGTGATGAATCAGTCAAATCTATTTTAGATAATATCGATTTTAAAATTGATAATTGGCCGGAAGATATTTCATTTTTAAAATCATCAGATATTGTTGTAATTGATTCTTATTTGGCTGATTATGAAATTTATGTGGAAATTTCAAAAAAAGTATCTCTGGCAGTTTATTTGGATGATAATAAGCGCTTGGATTATCCTAATGGAATTGTCGTTAATGGTCTGATTAATGCATCCAGTTTAAATTATCCTCAAAATAATGAAATAAAAAACTTATTGGGATCAAAATATGCTCCATTAAGGGCTGAATTTTGGAATGTGTCCAAATTAGAAATAAACGATAATGTAAAAAACATTCTAATAACAATGGGAGGCAATGATTTAAGAAATCTAACTCCAAAAATATTAGGATTACTGAATGACAAATTTCCAAAGATTGAAAAGAAAGTAATTATAGCAGATAGTTTTGAAAACATTTCTGAAATTGAAGCTTTGAAAAGTGATTTTTCTGAATTGATTTATTCTCCGAATTCAAATGAAATGTTAAATGCAATGTCTGATGTTGATTTGGCCATTTCTGCAAGCGGGCAAACATTATATGAGCTGGCTTGTATTGGTGTTCCAACAATAGCCATTGGAATCATTGAAAATCAGAAAGACAATATTAAAAACTGGTCTAATATAGGTTTTATTGAATATGCGGGATGCTGGTGTGATGAAAACTTATTAAACAATATAACTGATAAAATTGATTATTTGCAGGATAAAAATATCAGATTTTACAAACACTCAGTAGGCATTAATGCTATTGATGGAAAAGGATCTTTAAGAATAGTTAAAGAAATTTTAAAGCAATATTATATTGAAAATTCTAATTTCAGGCAAATTAATGAATCAGATTGCTTGAAAATTTTTGAAATTGCTAACGATGATGAAGTAAGGCAAAGTTCATTCAATTCAGATAAAATCAAGCTGGAAGACCATAAAAAATGGTTTAAAAACATTTTAAAGGATGATTCTCTTAAATTTTTTGTATTGGAGTATGAAAACGATTTAATTGGTCAAATTCGTTTTGATAATGATGAGGAATATCCTGTAATCAGTATCAGTTTAAATAAGAAGTATCGGGGTCTTGGATTGTCTAAATATTTATTATCTAAGGGAATTGAATATGATAGCGAATATGATGAAATTGTTGCATATATTAAAAAGGATAATCATAGGTCAATTTCATTATTTAAATCAATGGGATTTAAAAAAGTGGATGAAGTTATAATAAAAGATTGTGAAGCATTTAAATTTATTAGGTGATAATGTATGGAATTCAATATTGGTGAATTTAAAATTGGAGCAGATAATCCAACATTCATAATAGCAGAGTTGTCTGCAAACCATATGAATGATTTTGATATTGCAGTTAAAACAATTGAATCTATTGCAAAATCAGGAGCTAATGCAGTAAAATTTCAGACATTCACTCCAGATACCATTACTTTAGATTGTGATAATGAGTATTTCCAGATTAAACAGGGAACTGTATGGGACGGTCAGGTTCTCTATGGGTTGTATGAGGATGCATACATGCCATGGGATTGGCAGCCTGAACTTAAAAAGATAGCAGAAGAATTGGGATTAATTGTGTTTTCTTCACCATTTGATAAGACTTCAGCAGATTTTCTAGAAAAGATGGATGTGCCAGCATATAAGATTGCATCTTTTGAAATTACAGATATTCCTTTAATTGAATATGTTGCAGGAAAAGGAAAACCTGTTATAATCTCAACGGGTATTGCCAGTCTGGAAGATATCAAACTTGCAGTTAAAACATGCTTGAATGCTGGAAATGACAGAATATCTTTATTGAAATGTACTTCATCATATCCTGCCCCCTATGATGAAATTAATCTAAATACAATTCCGGATTTGGCTGAAAAATTTGATGTTGTTGTAGGTTTGTCTGATCATACATTAGGCAGTGAAGTAGCTGTGGCAGCCGTTGCACTTGGAGCAAAGATAATTGAAAAACATTTCATTTTGGATAGGAATATGGGAGGTCCTGACAGTGAATTTTCAATGGAGCCTCATGAATTTAAGCACATGGTTGATTCTATTAGAAATGTTGAAATGGCATTAGGTAAAATCAGCTATGAACTGTCCGATAAAATAAAAGCAAACAGAGAATTTTCACGTTCGTTATTTGTCGTTGAAGACATTAAAAATGGAGAAATTATCACAGAAGATAATGTTCGCTCAATCAGGCCATCTTTTGGATTGGCTCCAAAATATTTGAAAAATATTTTAGGAAAACCTGTTAAAAAAGATTTAAAAAAAGGAACTCCATTTGAATTGGAGTTCATTGATTAAAAGTGTAAGCTTATACTCCAGAAACCTTTTTAACATAGGGAATTTTAGAGAAAACATATGGTAAAAGCCAAGATAGGAAAATGGTTGCAATAAACATCACTGGGAACAGTAATGTTGAATGAGGATTGATTTTTGACATAAACATGATTACAATAACATGTGAAAAGTACATTCCGTAGCTGCAAAGACTAATTGAACTGATTGCTTTTCCTACGAAGCTGTTTTTGATTGAATAGAATTTATTTTCATTATCTAGATATTCTATAAATAGATACGTTCCAATTCCCATTAGGACAACAGGTAGGTTTTGATACATTAATTCAACGGTATTAAAATTATCTCCTATTGGATAATATATTAAAACAATAAAAAGGATTAAAAGGACAGTTAATCCTAATTTCCACATTTTTGAATCAGAAATGTTAAACTTTTTAGTGGATAGATAATATCCTAGAACTGGATATCCAATAAAACCGGCGAACCAGTCTAATTTAAGGTGGGGTAAAATTGGATATAATCTGAATGTATTTAAAATTATGAAAATAAACCAAATTGCCAAGAAATACTCGCAGCCTTTTTCACCATATTCCTTAATGAAAATGTTGATTATTGGAATCGCTAAATAAATGCCTATCAATGTCCAAAAATACCATGCGATGGAAGGATTTCCAATAAATACGTTCCACATGTATGAATAGGGTTTGTGGAAATAGAAATTGGTTAAAGTGATTAAAATCATCCAAAAGATAAATGGATAAATGATTCTAGAGAATCTTCTTTTTAGAAAATCACCCAAATTAGAATAAGTTCTATTTAAAAGTAAAGCTCCGCTAATCATTAAAAAAATAGGAACTCCAAGTCTTCCAATATTGTAGTATGTTTGTTTGAATATGATTCCTGATGTGGTATTTAATGGTCCAAAATAGAAAGTTATATGACACATTATCACTGCTATAATCGCAAAAGTTCTTAAAAAGTCATAGTAGAATATTCTTTCTTTGGTTTTCATATAGATTATATTTGTTTTATTAAATTATTATTGTTTTGTGTCTACTATATGTATTATTACGAAAATTTTAGAATTATGAATAAATGCTTTTGAAATGAATCTAATTCTATAGCAATGGGGATTATAACTTGATAATGTTAGAAATCACAAAGAAAAAGTACTTAAAGTGTTCCTCCAATAATTTAATTTTTTGTTGGATTTTTATTTAAATATTTAACCTATGAATATTGAATTTGAGTAGTTTCGGGAGTTATTTTATATTTGAAATTTCATTTGTTACTTTTTTAGAGATTTTAGTTATTTTTTTATATTTTCATATAGCAATATAGTTCAATTTAAAAAGAAGTTATAACGAGATAAATAGAAAAAACAACTAAAAATAAGAAAAAATATAAAAAAATCTGCACAAAAAATCAATTAAAAATTTGTGTCACATTCTCATATAAAATTAATATAATGAAACTTTAATCTTCAGTCATGAAAAAAGTTTCAATTAATTTTGTTATAATTTATCTAAATTAGCTAATGCCACTTCATAATCTCCAGGAGTATCCACTTCGTATAGATGTTTGATTATGAATGCTTTTAAAGGCAAATGTTTTATGAATTGCGGGTAAACATAGTCTTCATTTTTATCCATAATGACCGGTTTATTTATGCAAGCAATATTTGCCCATTCAAAATCAGTTTTTGGTTGTCTTTGAAAGGAAATGACCTCTTGATTTTCGTTTAAGTTGACATAAACACCATCTTCTGTTTTAGCTGGAGTTATTCCAAGAAGGGTTTCACCATCATAAGAGTTAACAAAATTGTCAAATTCTTTTTTATTAATTAACAAGTCCCCATCTATTGAAACGTATGGTTCATCGAAATCTTTTGTCGCTAAATCTATTGAAAAGGCAGTGGAGTTATTTTTAAAACCTGGGTTATGTATGATTCTCAGGTCTTCTCTTTTGTCCTTAACATAATCCACCACATCTTCACATTTATAACCAACAACAAGGGAAACAAGTTCAAAATCTTTAACCAATTCTAATTGGTGGTCTATAATTCGTTTATCTTTGGTGATATTAACTAATGTCTTAGGCATATTTTTGCCTAATCTTGATCCAAGTCCTGCTGCACAAATAACTGCATGTTTGATTTTCAATATAATTCCTCCTATTTTAAAATAAAATATCTATAACCTGTTTCGTCATGTTTGTTTAAGGTTTCATGAATTTTATCGCTTTTGATATCGGTTATATTTTCAAATCCTTTAAAAAATTCTAATAATTCGTCTTTGGTTCTGTAAATAGCATTATAATCGGCATCTAAATCTTCTGAATAAAAGTCTTTTAGTGTTAATCTGGTGTCCATTACTGAAATTGTTTCACGAATGTATATTATTTTATCTTTTGAAGCTATTTTATTGATTTCTTTAATCATCTGTGAAATGTCTTCGTCATTAAGATAAATTAAAACGCCAGCTATGAAAATAATGTCGAATGGTGGTTTTATGAGTAATTCGTCGGTATTGATCTCTAATGCGGACATTACCTGGAATTCGCAGTTTTCATAGTTATAATATTCATTGGCTAGTTTTATGAGATTTTCAGCATAATCTAAGCCAAGATAACTTTCACATTTGTCATGAAATACTTCTGCCCATCTTCCAAGTCCACAGCCAATTTCAATAATCTTTTTATCAGTCAGGTCAATATTTTCTAATAATATTTTTGATTCTTCATTTTGTCTCTGATCTAAATTTTCTTTATCTTGAAATGATGTAATTGTCATAAGGCTATCTACTTCCTTATTTGCCCGTTTATCGAAGAATTCTTTTACATTTTCTTTGTTTATCTCTTCGTTTTTTCCATATAATCTTGCCATTTTATCACAACTTGGTACATTTAAATATTAATATTTATATTTTGCTCTATAATAAAGTATCTATAACAGGTTTCATCATATTTCTTTAAATTTTTATAAATTACATCACTTGGGATTATTTTTAAATCCTCTGAAAAAGTCCATTAATTCGTCTTTAGTTCTATAAATTGTACTGTAATTAGTTTCTAGATTTTTAGAGTAAAAATCTTTAAGTGTTAAAGGAGGGTCCATTACTGAATTCGTTTCTCTGATATAAATTGTTTTTTCATCAGAAATTATTTCATTGAGTTCATTAATCATTTTAGGGATATCATAATTATTTAAAAATACTAATACTCCTGCAATAAAATAACATCAAGGAGGTTCTACTAATAATTCATCTATTTTAATATCTACTGCGACATTACTTGGAAAAACAGTTTTTATATTTGTAATTTACTTTGTGATGTCAATTAAATTTTTAGCAAAATCTGATTCTAGATAACAATCACATTTGTCGTGAAATATTTTTGCAAATCTTCCTATTCCACAGATGATTTCTAAAATTTTTTCCAGTTAGATTGATATTTTCAAAGACAATCTTTGATTCTTCTTGTCTTTTGTCTAAGTTTTCTTTATCTTGGAAAGAGGGGATTTCATTAAATTTATCACGTTTTTTGGCATGTTTATCATAAAAGTATTTTACATAATCTTTATCAATATCTTTTTTTTCATTGTATAATCATGTCAAATTAACAAATTATTTATAGTTAAATTAATATCATATTATGTATTATTTGTATTTATTTTTTTTACATATAGATGAGACTTTCAATAAAATTTCTTATTAATCATATAATTTGATATGTCATGATTAATATTTTCCAAAATCAATTTCGAGTGGGCAATGATTTGTTTGTTTGTCTTTTGGTGGAATTTCCATATAATTGCCAAAATTAATTTTTAAATAATTGTCATAGTTATTAGGAATATTGATTTCAATTGATTCAAATTTAACTTTTCTTGGAGGTTTTATTGTATCTATTCTAAGAGGTTCATCATATGATATTGCAGCTAAGTCGTAAACTAATGAATGTGATTTGTCAGATTTGTCATGTAATTTATTCAGTAATTTTTTGTATAATTTTTTATATGTTTTATTATTGATGTTTAATAAACGGAAAATAAATTTTATGCAATAAATAATTATTTTTTTATATGTTGAATTGTAATACTCATTTTGGATAATTTCTAGTATATATGCTATTTTTTTTAATATTTTAACTCTTTTTTTAAAAATCTTAAATTTGAAGTTATCTGATGGAATATAATCAAATATGAATATGTCAATGTTAATTCCGACATTAAACGATTTTTTCAAACACCAATAATTTTTAAACTTTGTTCCTTTTAAAGACAATTTGGAAAACATATAATGGTAATCTTCGTATTTATCTATGCTCAATAATTCATATTTTTCGGATTGCATTTCATCCATAATTTTTAAAAATTTTTCGTAATCTTCTCTTAACATCAATACATCAATATCATCGTCCCATGGAATGAACCCCCCATGGCGTATAGTGCCGATTACAGTTCCTCCATAAGCATAATATTCTAAATTATTTTTTTCACAAATTTTTATAAAGTCTTTTAAAATCATTAATTGGACATCTTGCACATGTTTTAAAGTATTTTTATCATATTCTGCCATGTTTACACCATTTTTTAATAAATAATTAAGAAAAAATAATGTTTCAAGTTTATTAGTTAATTAGTTTTTACCTAAAATTTCTTTAATAATATATTTATCATCATCATCAAATAATTTTATAAGAACAAGAGTCATGAAATAAATTATTATTCCAACAGGTATTGCAACCCACATGTTTAAGTTTAAGTAGTATAGTGCAATTCCTAAAACTGTAGACCCCATAATTATTTTTCCCAAATCCAAATATAATTTTTTATTTGGTCTATGCCCTAATCTGTATATTATATAAATCTGTATTATTACAATTAAAATATCACTTAAAACAGTTGTTATTGCTGCACCATCATATGATAAATATGGTATCATAAATATATTTAAAATGACATTGAATATTGCAGCTATTGTATAGATTTTGGTTACGGCAACCTCTTTGTGTGATGCATTTAACAAGGTATTGCATGCCCCACTAACAAATAATAAACAGACGGTCCAAATTAAAATGGATAAAACTGATGATGCGGGATCATATTTATTTCCATAAATTAGTTGTATTATATCTAATGAGTAAAACATTGTTGCAATAGCTATAGGAATTATTATCATCATTAAATATTTGATTGATTTTTCAAAACTTATTAAAAGCATTGATTCATCATCTTTGAAAAATCTGCTCATAACCGGAAATATGACTGCGGTATAAACGGAATAAAATAATGTTAAAACTGAAATTAATTTATATGTTGCATTATAAATTCCAGTAGCATAACTTCCAACCATATTTTGAAGCATAACCACATCAATTGAATAATAAATAATATATAACAAACTAGTTACTGCAAAAGGTAATGAATATCTTGTAATTTTTTTACAAAACTCTATATCCAAATCAAATTTTGGTTTAGTGACATTTTTCTTAAGAGAATAATACATATAACCTAATACAAGGGCATTAGCTAAAATATAAGAAATAGCAATTCCAATAATTCCAAAATTTGCAAATATTGAAATTAAAATAAATATTAATAAAATTAGATGTAATGCGGTGTTTGCAATTCCCTGATATTTTCCTTCTTCAAATGCTTGGAAAGTACCATTAAATAATCCAATAAATGATCTAATAATCATCTCAATTGTAAAAAGTAAGGTGATAATTATAGTAAGTTCATCTGATTTCATAAGTATTAATACAATTAATGTTAAAATAATGGTTCCAATTGCAAAAATACTTTTCAAGGGTATGGCATTACCCAAATAAGTGGGCGCAGAATCATAATCTGTTGCAATATGCCTTACAATATGAGTACTAATGCCTAAATCCACAGTAATTGCTAAAATACCGGTTAAAGATGTTGCAAAACCAAAAAGGCCGTATTTTTCAACTCCAAGATACCTAGCCATTAAGATGGTCCAAATAAATCCACAAACAGAAGCGACAATCTGTGAAATCATTAACCAACCCATATTGTTGAATATTGTACGAATTTGACTCATGGTATCTTCTTTAATCAATATAATTTATTAATTAATTATAAATTAACCAATATATAATTTTTATCATGATTTTCTACAATCTCAAAAATAACAATTCAATATGTCTCTGAAATTAGAATTGTTTAACCCTATGAAAAAATTAATTCTTAAGATATTGAGTTTTTTGATTAAAAACTTTTAAAAATTATGATTAATAAATATTATCTGTGTTAGGTGATATCAAATGAATATAGTATTAGCTTCTGATGACAATTATGTCCCTTTATTAACCATATCAATAGTGTCTATTTTAGAAAATAATATCAATGATTTTGACGAAATAAATGTATTTATTTTAAATGATGGCATTACAAATCAAAATATTGAAAAAATAAAGAATAATTTAAACAAATATAATTGTAACCTATATTTTATAAAAACAAAGAATATTGAAAATTTAAATTCTAAGATAGTGTCTCTTGAAAGGGATAATATAGCTTCTTTTACTACTTATTCAAGATTGTTTATTTCAAGTTTAATTCCAGATAATATTGATAAAATAATATATATTGATTGTGATATTCTTAATGTGGATTCATTAAAACAGTTATGGGAAGAAGATATTTCAGATTATTATTGTGCTGCGGTACTAGACTGTTGCAATACTACAATTCAAGAAATGTTGGGCATTTCTGAAGAGGATAACTATATCAATGCAGGCATGCTATGTATTAATTTAAAAAAATGGCGTGAAGATAATGTTGAAGATAAATTCATAGAATTTATTATGAATAATCAGAATAGATTTTATCAACACGATCAAGGAATAATCAATAATACTTTTAAAAATAAAATTAAAATTATTTCACCTAGATATAATCTTCAAGGATATTTCCAGTACATGTCTTATAAGGTGTCTAAAAAGTTTTCTTGTATTGATAAGGAATATTACTCTAAAGAAATCATGGATGATGCTAGGAAAAATCCGATATTTTTACATTTTTGTGCAGCGGACTTCTTTAGGCCATGGCAAAATGAAAAACATCCTTATGCAGAAGTATACAAACATTATGCCAAATTAGCAAATTTTGAATCTGTTATTGATTATACTGCAAATTTTAATGGTAAACAAAGATTATTCCAAAAATTATCTGAAAATAAAATTGGTGATTTTATTTTAGGTTTGACACCATATTTTTTAGTTAAAAATGTGATTAATAAAAATGCGGTTAAAGAAATGGAGATGGAATTTGAAAAAGCTAAACAAAATTGATTAAAATTTTAGGAATATTTTAATTAATTTTGTAGGCATAAACAGTTCAAATTATCTTTTTATAAAAATATAAATATTTATATGAGTATATATCAAATTATTATTAGATATCGTATTGGAGATAATATATGTATTATTTAACAATGATAATACCTGCTTTTAATGTTGATGACTGCTTGGATACTGCAATGGATTCCATAATTAATCAAACAATTGGTTTTGAAAACATTGAAGTAATCATAGTTGATGATTGTTCTACAGATAATACTAGGCAAATAATTAATGAATATGTTAATAAATATGATAATTGTAAAGGAATCTTTTTAGAGAAAAATAATGGTGGTGCGGGAATTCCTAGAAATGTAGGAATCAAACAAGCTTCATCTAAATATTTAATGTTCATTGATCCAGATGATGAATGGGAAAAAGATGCTTGTGAAGTATATTATAATAAAATTGTCGAAACAGGTGCTGATTTAGTTTATTCACATTGGACATTTGTTGCTGGAGATAAATTATCTAAAACATCTCATAATTTTTTAAAAGAAGAAAAAGAATATGTTTTTGATGATAATAAAGATAATATAATTAATTATCATAAATATTACCGTCCAGGAATGTGTGCTGGAATATATGATAAACAATTTGTATTGGACCATCATCTTGAATGTCCTAATGAATTAGGGGAAGATGGATATTTTACTTTAGAAACAATATTTAATGCTAAAAAAATTGTATTCATTGAATATTATGGGTATTATAATAAATTAAGGGATACTGATGAAAAAACTTCAATTACAAATATTCGTGATGAAGAAAAATTTAAATCCAGAATAAATGCGGTTTATTTAATGTATAATTTATTAAAAAAATACCATGCTGAAAATAATTTATTTGTTGTTTATGATGAAATGAGAGTTTTAATTTATCAAGCTTATACTTTAATGCCGGGAATTTCATGGAAAAAGAGAAAGATTTTCTTTAAAGAAATCTATGAACTGGAAAAGGAGTTAAATATTAAAGATTTTGATGTAATTCATTTTAAAATTTTAAATTATTTTATTGCACATGAACACTATTCTATTGCAGCTTTTATTTCTGAAATATTAGGTCGTGTTTATGATAGTCCTGTTTTACGTAAAATGATGCGTAAAGTTTCATTTTTAATTTCAACTCAATATTAAAATGATTAACTTTGTTAGAGTATAAGTTTCAAATTAACAATTTAAAACACTAGAATTCATTGAAATTTTTAATAAGTGTATTGTTTATGAATAATTGTTTATTAAAATAATGGTTGTGGATAGGATGAAAATAATGAGTATTATAGGTACAAGACCAGAAATTATTAAGATGGCGCCCATCATTGCTGAAATCAATCAAAGAGGAATCAATCAAGTTGTTTTACATACTGGACAACATTATGATAAAGAGATGTCTGATAACTTTTTTAGAGATTTAGAAATTCCCACCCCTGATTATAATATTCATGTTGGTTCTGATAGTCATGGAAAACAAACTGGAAATATGATGGCAGGTATTGAAGAAATCATGGTTGAAGAAAAGCCGGATATTGTGCTTGTTCAAGGAGATACTAATGCAGTACTTGCAGGTGCTCTTGTTGCGGCAAAATTACATATTGCTGTAGGTCATGTTGAAGCGGGTCTTAGATCATTTGATTTAACAATGCCTGAGGAGATTAATAGGAAGGTTGCAGATATCTGCTCTGTTATGTATTTTATCCCAACTGAAGAATCTGCAATTAATCTTTTAGCCGAAGGGTTTTCTAGAAAAAATTTAATCATAACTGGAAATACTGTTGTTGATGCATGTTTTAGGCATTTAAAAATAGCTGAAAAAAGGGGATTCGGGGAAAATTCTTTAAAAGATTTAAATATTGATAATATGGAAAATATTTTAACATTAACAATGCATAGAGCAGAAAATGTTGATGTAAAAAACAGGGTGGAAAATATTATCGGTGCTTTAAAAGAATTGGATGAAATGAATATTATTTTCCCAATACATCCTCGTACTAAAAATACTCTTGAAAATTTCGGATTATTTGATGAATTAAATAATTTGGAACATGTTCATATTATTAAACCAATTGGATATTTGGATTTCTTACTTTTAACTTCAAAATCTACATTAATTTTAACAGATTCTGGAGGTCTTCAAGAAGAAGCAATAACTCTTGATGTACCTGCATTGACATTGAGATATAATACTGAAAGACCAGAAACAGTAACTGCGGGTGGAAATATTTTAGTTGGCTCAGATAAAAAAGCTATTTTGGATAATTCTCGTAAAATTTTAAATGATTCTGAATTTGCAGAAAAAATGCGAAATGCACCAAATCCGTATGGTCAAGGAGATGCCGCAAAAAATACTGTTGATGCTATTGAAAAATATTATGATGAAGGATTATTAAAAATCACTGCTCCTGAAGATATTATGAGTTCATTTACTAGAAAAATAGAAAATATTTCTGAGGATATTTCTGTCAATGATTTTGAAGATGGTGAAAATGCATTAGTTTATATGGTATTTGATGGTGAAAAAATGGTATTTCCTAGTGATGAACTAAATTTAAATGGAATGATGGTTATTTATGATAAAAGAGAGTAGCTCAATTAATTCAAAAGGATTTAAAAATTCAATGTCTGTTTTTGTTTTAACACATAAAAAATTTGATTGTCCTAATGAGGAAATTTATATTCCTTTATTAAATGGTAGTGTAAATTACAATGATGATTTTGGCTATTTGAGAGATGATTCCGGTGATAACATTTCAGATTTAAACAATTACTATGCTGAAATGACTGGTGAATATTGGGCTTGGAAAAATTCAGATGCAGATATAATTGGATTTTGCCATTATAGAAGATATTTTGCCAAAAATATTACATTAAATATACTTAAAAAGGAAGATATTGAAGAAATATTAACTGATTATGATATTATCATGCCAAATAAAGTTCGTATGGGTATGACAAATGTTGATGACATTAAAAAGACAAGAAAATATCTTGATTATGGTCCTTATATTGAAGATTATTGCAAATTAAGAAATGTTTTAGAAAAGGATTATCCGGAATATCTTCCATTTTATGATGAAATGCTAAATGAAAAGGAATGTTACTGGTTTAACATGTTTATTTGTAAAAAAGAATTGGCAGATGATTATTTCGAATGGGTTTTTGATATTTTAAAAAAGATGGAGTCTGAAATTGATTTTGAAAAATATCCTGAAAATCAAAGAAGGATTTTAGGATTTTTGTCTGAAAGATTAATTAATGTTTACATTAAAAAAAATCAGTTAAAAGTTAAAGAAAAACCTATTTTAATTAGTGACCGTAAAATTCCATTGATTTATGTAATTGGTTTTAGATTTTCAATTGTTATTCCATTATTTAAGTTTTTTACTCAAGTCAAATATGAATTTTTGAAAAAGAATAAAAAATAGAAAACTAATTAAATCTAGTTATTAGGATAATTTATTTCTTTTTATAGCTCAATTATATTAAAAAAATTATCTTGAGAGGTTAAAGATAGTTTTATAATTGTTTTTATAGATAACTTTAAATTGTTTTGACTTCAAAATATTTTTATGGAACTTTTAAAGTAGATATTTTAAAATTATCTTTAACTCTTCTGATAAAAATTGTTGGATATGGAATATTTAAGTTTTTTTTCAATTTTTACTTTAAAAAATTCAAAATTAAGTTTCATATTATGGGAGTTCATCCAGTTTAAGATTTTTATGGAGATATTATGGATTTTAAACAGCATAAAAATGACATAATTACGATTTCAGCTTTAACAGTAATTTTAGTCACTATCACATTATTATTGCTCAATATCGATGGAAAAGCAGGAGTTTATTATGTAAGGGATGTTTTTTTCTATTTAAATAATGCTCTATTTTATGCAGGCTATGATACTGGATTTAATGCCACTAAAGGTTTGTCTCCATTTATTCCAATGCTGACCTCATTATTTTTCCGAATGGGATTCATATATGATTTTACAATAATTGTTGTAAGCAGTGTATTTTACATATTATCTGGAATAGGAATATATTTTTTATTCAGATTAAGGTTTAGTGAAGTTTTAAGTTTCACAGGAGCCATGATTCTGGCAACTTTTCCATTGGTTTTAGTTTGGGTTACTAAAGGAATGATTGATATTCCTGGGATGTGTATCTCGATTTGGGCTGTTTATTTCATGAGATTATCATTCAAAAAAGATCCAAAATTCTCATACCTTGCCTTTGCATTGGTTATTCTTGGCTTTTTTACAAGATATACTGGTGTTTTAATGATTCCTGTTTTGTTGATTCAATATCTTCTCGTTGATAATCCTATAGAATACATTAAAGAAAATTTAAAGCATATTGTCATAGCACTTTGTTCAGGAGCACTTGTTTTTGCAATTTTTATAGGGATTTACTATTATCTTGATATCAGTCTGTTTTTCGTATCTCAAGGACAGGGGATTACACAAGCTCAAAACACCTCAAATATGCTACATTACTTCACATACTATGTCAATAATATTCCGATTTATTTGGGCAGTGCTAAATTCATTCCTTATTCATTGAAACCAGGTGTATTCTTAATATCTGAAATGGAGTGGATTGGGGGTAAGCCTTCTAGAATATCTTACCTATTTTTAGTAATTATGGCTATTGGATTTGTGTTGTACATGATAAAACTGTTCGGCAAGGAAAATAGAGGGATTTTAAAACATGAAAATAAAAAATTAAAATTTTTGGTGATTTTAATATGTTTAATAGTATTTTTAGCAACATATACAAAGATATCAATTATTTACTCTGAAATTATTGCTTCAATCGCTTTGCTGGCTTTATATTATATATTAAACAAGACAAAAATGGAGTATTTTACTTTGGATTTTGTAATGTTTTACTGGTTCATGGTTAATTTCCTCTTTTTTACCTATTACAGTATCAAAGTGGACAGGTACTTTATTCAAATGCTGCCGTTCTTTGCATATTCAATAATCCTGTCTCTTGATTTAATATTTGAAAAGTTCAAAAATATAAAATACATGGATAAAATTAAGGTAATTGTACCTATAGGATTGATATGCTTAATTTTATTGTGTTCATGTGTTTATGCACTTTCAAATTCTCCACATACCTATGATAATCAAATGCATGACAATTTCATGACAGCATCTTTTGAAGAAAAAGATGTGTGCAATTGGCTTATGAAATACGACTCTCAGTATATGAATAAAACAATTTGGGCCGACCGTGGTGGAGACATGTCCTTTTTATTAAAAAAAGATGTTACTTCGGTTGAAGATATTTCAAAACAAAGTAATTTTACAGATAAATTAAAGGATAATAATATTACTTATTATATTGCAAATTATAATAATACTGTTGGACAGCCTTATACTAAGCTGTATCAAAATGGTGAAGTATCGTTATATCATTTAGGAAAATAATATCTGACTTTTAAAGTTGGACATAATTTTGTATTAAATTAATATTTTTTCCATTTTTTTTAGTTGTTAATTTGTATATTGCCAAAATATTCATTATCTTAGCGACAAAAATAATTTACATAACTATATAAAAATGGAAAATTAGGGCAGATAAAAATGAATGGGACAACATATGTCATTCGTCCTTGTAATGATTGGTTCTGCAGTTTGACTTGGAATATCGAAATGTCATTATGCGATTTATTTTTTAGAATTACCATTTAAAATTTGTAAATTTTAAAATATGGTTATTTCACAATAATCTTTTAAAATTCTAATTTTTTCATGATAATAATAACAAATGAGATTATTTGGTGAAATAATTAAATAAAATATCTATTTAGGGAGGGGTTTTTAAAAGATTAATATTATAGGAAATTATTTATAGAAATATCCTATAAACTTATTAATATGGATAAAAAATCTGCTATTTTCATCATAGTTAGTTTTCTAATTTTGATAGTAATGTTCCATTTCATTGGAATTGAAAATATTATAGATGCTTTAAAAACCGCTAACTTAGGTTTAATAGCTCTAGCTATTTTTATACAGGTATTCACTTATTTTTTATACACTCTGCGTTGGAAACTGGTCAATGATGCGGTAAATATCAAGGTCAGCTTCAGAAGTCTTTTTCCTATGATGATGGTGGGGCTTGCGGTTAACAACATCACTCCTTCAGGCCGTGGAGGGGGAGAACCTGTCAGGGCTTATATTTTATCCAGGGAAGAGGGTTATGATTTGAAAGATACTTTTGCAGGTGTTGTGGCAGATAGGGTTTTGGATACATTCCCTTTTATTGTTCTTGCAGCGATAACCCTTGTGGCTATGCTTTTGTACTTTGAGATTCCCACCTGGCTGGTTGTTGTTTTGCTTTTGGCTGTAATCGGAATTCTTGTGGTTTTGGGAATTCTTGTCTATTTATGTATAAATCAGAGTTTTGGAATCCGCCTTGAAAAATTCATTTTCAGAATCGTTAACAGGTTCTATAAAAAAAGTTCCGAAGACCTGGAAAAAAGCATTCATGAAAACATCTTCGGTTTTCAGAAAACCATGTCTATGCTGATTTTAAACAAGAAGCTTTTGTATTATACTGTTCCTTTGTCCTTTTTGATTTGGATTTTTGAGATTTTAAGGGTATATATTGTATTTTTGGCATTCGGAGCTTCTTTGAATGTTATTGTCATTGGTGAAGTATTCATTCTTGCATCTCTTGTCGGTATGATTCCTTTACTTCCTGGAGGTCTTGGTGCAACTGACGGTTTGATGATTGGACTTTATTCAAAGGCAGGAGCTTCAACATCACTGGTAGCCCCTGTAACTATGATTGAAAGGTTGATTTCATTCTGGATGGCTACAATTATTGGACTTGTGATTTTACCTCACTACGGTTCATCTGTCTTGGAAAAAAGATCTATTGGTTCTTCTGTTGAAGAACTGGATAAATCCATCAGTGATGAAAACTGATTTTTTAAACTAAACCTATTTATTATGCTAACTATAAAAATATACTACATAATTTAGATAGGAAAATGAAAATTATGGCAGATAAAAACGAATGGGGCAGCAACCTTTCATTCATCCTTGCAATGATTGGTTCTGCAGTTGGACTTGGAAACATTTGGAGATATCCTTACGTGCTCTACTCTAACGGAGGAGGAGCATTCTACATTCCTTATATCGTAGCGATTATACTGATGGGAATTCCGTTTTTAATTCTGGAGTATGGTGTAGGATATGATTTTAAATCTTCTTTTCCAAAGGCGATTAGGAAGATTCACTCCAATTGGGAATTTTTAGGCTGGCTTTTGCCGGTTGCTGTATTTATGATTATGATTTATTACTCAGCTATTCTGGGCTGGGATGGAATTTACATGATTTTGAGTTTCACCAAGGGATGGGGTGCAAATCCTGATGCATTCTTTGCAACCACTCTTCTTCAGTCCTCTGAGTCAATTTCCGGTTTGTTCCATTTCATTCCTCTTATTGCTGTTGCAATGCTTGCAGGTTGGGTAATCATTTGGTTTATTTCACATCGTGACCTTGAAGAGGGTCTTGGAAAAGTATCTAAAGTTTTAGTGCCTGCATTATTCGTAATCATGGTTGTTATTGTAGGTATTTCTTTGACTTTGCCTGGTGCTTCAATTGGGCTTGCAGAGCTGTTTAACCCGGATTGGTCTTTGCTTGGCCACTTTGAAATATGGATGGCTGCATTTGGCCAGATTGTATTTTCATTGAGCCTTGGAATGTCAATCGCATTTACATATGCAAGTTATACTGGAGAAGATGCTGATTTGATTACAAATACAATCTCTATTGCTCTTGCAAATTCACTTTTTGAAAACTTTGCAGCTTTAGGTGTATTTTCAATTTTAGGATACATGTCTTTGCAGTCCGGAACTGCGGTGGCTGACCTTGTAACTCAGGGAACAGGTCTTGTATTTGTAGTATATCCTACAGTATTTAACGTATTGGGTCAGTGGGCTTACGTTTTAGGACCTCTGTTTTTCCTTACAGTTTATCTTGCAGGTCTTACAAGCATTCTATCAACAATTGAGCCGTTGTCCTTTTCAATTCAAAATAAATTCGGACATTCAAGGTCTAAAACAATGACTATTCTGATTATTTTCGGTGCAGTTGTATCAATGATTTATGCAACCTCATATGGAGGTTCTGTTCTTGGATATGTTGATACATTCATCAACCAGATTGCACTGCTTTTAGGCATTATTCTTGAGTGTATAATATTTGCATGGATATTCAACGCTGAAAAACTGATAGGCTTTTTAAATGCAAGATCCAAAACAATCAAACTGGGTAAATGGTGGCTTGTAATTGTCAAATTTATTCTTCCGATTTTCATTGCAGTCGTTTGGATTGGAGGAATGATTGATGTAATAAATAATTCAACATCTGACCAGCTGATATTTACTGTCATTGTAGCGGCAATTTTACTTATTTCAACTGTTATATTTACAGTATTGCCTGCTAAAAGCCCTGACTGGGATGATGTCGAAGAAAGACTTTAATGGTTATCTTTAACCATTTCTTATTTTTTTTATGTAAAAAATTTACTTAAATCGGATGTATTATTTTCTTTTAAAACTAAATCTATGGTGATTGTTCCGTTTGAATCTTCAGTAATTGATTCTTCAAAATTATTTGGATTTTGAGTGCTCTCGCTAGCTTCAGTGTAGTAAATGCCAATCATCAAACCCATGATGCATAATAATAGCATGAGAAGTATTGCGGTATTTTTCAAATCCATGATTTTTATTTTATTTTTTGTTATATATAAAGTAATAGAAAAGTATTTTAATAGCTAGGGTCATAAGATTAATGAAAGCTTAAAAGAGGTGATAATATGAAAGGCTTTATTCTAGTCATATTATGTATTATTGGAGCATTGCTAATCGTTGGCGGTGCTGTAGCCTACTCTTTTATGAGTGAATTAGGTGTTAATATGGAAAATATGGATTCAAATACAATAAACAATATAAAAGATAAAGTAATTGATGTTGCATCTTCTGACAGCTCTAGTTCTTCATCCGACTCACAATCAGGCGGTAGCGACATTGTAAGTGAAATAATCAAGTCCAATGGCCAAAATGGTGAAGGACAATATCGTGAAGTGACCTACAAGGACGGTGGATTTAGACAATATGACACCGAATCAGGTAAACTTATAGGCTCTTCATACCAATCAGACCAAGGAAGTCTGCCTAATCTGGAATGATTAAATGTTATTTAAGGATTTGATAGATCATTTTGATATACAAGGTGACTTTCCTGATTATCTTTTGGAACAAACCTTCAACCCAATATTTCTTGATGGAGATTTTTCCAAATTGGATAACAATTATAAAATAGTGGTTACAACAAGACAAAACGTTACTCATCAGATGTTTATAAAACCTGATGATGATTATCCTATTACAATAATGTCAGAGCTTCCAAACGGCTCGCTTAATGGGATGAAATTCGGCAGGACTGCTGATGATGTGGCATATGTCAATAAATTATAATCACTTTTCTTTTTTTATTTTTTTCAAATTTATCTAAAACTGCATTCATTTTAACTAATTTTATATAATATATTAATTAAAAATTATATTATAATAATTTAATAATTTTGTTGATATCATGGACAAAAAAGAGTTAATTAACGGTGGAAAAGTAAAAAGTGTATTCACTACCGATAACGAAGATCAGGTCATTATCGAGTTTAGAGATGACATCACTGCTGGTGACGGTGAGAGAAAAGAGGTTATGAACAAAAAAGGAGCATACAATGCAATTATATCTGCTAAAATCTTTAAAGTTTTAGAAGAAAACGGCATTGAAACTCAATTTATTGACCTTCCCGAACCTAACGTAATGCTTGCAAAAAAACTTGAAATGATTCCAATCGAAGTTATTGTAAGAAATATAGCAACAGGAAGTTTGGTTCGCAAATACCCAATTTCAGAAGGAACCAAATTGGATCCCCCAATAGTTCAAATGGATTATAAGGATGATGAATATCATGACCCTATGCTTAATCGTTCCCTTATAAAGGCATTAGGAATAGCCAGCGACGAAGAAATTGATATTCTGGTTGAAAAGGCATTGAAAATCAATGAAATCCTGACAGAATTCTTTGCAGATGCCGGAATCATATTGGTTGATTACAAAGTCGAATTCGGTAAGGATAAAGATGGAAATATTCTTTTGGGTGATGAGATATCTCCTGACGGATGCAGATTATGGGACAGTGAAACACTGGAAATGTTGGACAAGGAATTATTTAGAAAAGGTAAAGACGACGAAGTTATGGAAGCTTACATAGAAGTGTATAACAGAGTCATTCCTGATGATGAAAAATTTGATTTTTAGGTGAGTTAAATGTTATTTGATATTGAAGTTAAAATTTCTCTTAAAAGCGGTATGTTAAACCCTGAAGCTACACAGGTTGAAAGGTCTCTTGATTTATTAGGTTACGAAGTTAAAAACGTTAAAACTGTTGAAACCATTAAATTCCAAATGGAAGGTGAGGACAGGGAAGCAATCAGAGCAAATGTAGTTGACATGTGTGAAAGATTACTTTGTAATCCTGTAATTCATGATTATAAAATCAATGTCATTCCACAGAATATGGCTTGCGGCAAATAAGGTGAGAAAATGAAAATTGGTGTAATTAGATTTCCAGGAACCAACTGTGACAGGGATGTCGCTCAGGCTATTGAATTGGCCGGCCTTACTCCTGAATACATTTGGTGGAGTGAAGAAAATCTGACTGACTATGACGGGATTGTCATTCCTGGAGGATTTTCATATGGAGATTACCTTAGAGCAGGTGCTATGGCTTCAATTACTCCGGTAATTGATGGAATCAAAGCATTGGTAAAAGAAGAAAAACCCGTTTTAGGAATTTGTAACGGTGCACAGATTTTAGGTGAAATAGGTCTTGTTCCGGGAATTTTTATTACAAACGAATATCCTAAGTTCAACTGTGAATGGGTTGAACTTAAAGTGGGAACAAACAGGACTCCATTTACCAAGGCATTTAAAAAAGACCAAATAATCAAGCTTCCTATCGCACATGCTGAAGGAAGATTCTATACTGAGGATATTGACTTGTTAAAAGACCAGGATCAGATAGTATTGCAGTTTGAAGGCAAAAATCCTAACGGTTCTATGGAAGCAATTACAAGTGTTTGTGATGAATCAGGTCTTGTCTGTGCGATGATGCCTCATCCCGAAAGAGCTTGTGAAGAATTATTTGGCTCTGATGATGGTTTGAACTTTTTTAAAGGATTCTTATAGAGTGATTTAGATGGTAGTTTACTTGATTGGTGCGGGTCCTGGTGATGCTGATTTAATAACTCTTAAAGCAGTTAAAGCTCTTAACAAAGCAGATGTTGTCTTATATGATTATTTGGCCAATGAAGAGATATTGGCCCATGCTCCTGAAGATGCCGAAAGGATATATGTCGGTAAAAAAGCGGGTGAGCATTACAAGACACAGGATGAAATCAATGAATTGATTATTGGTCAGGCTCAAAAGCATGAAAATGTTGTAAGGCTTAAAGGCGGAGACCCTTTTGTCTTTGGACGTGGCGGAGAAGAAATATTGGCTTTAATGGAACATGATATCAAATTTGAAGTTATTCCTGGTGTAACCTCAGCTATTGGAGCACCAACTTCCTTGGGACTACCCGTTACTCACAGAGCGGTTGCAACATCACTTACAATTGTTACCGGCCATGAAGATCCTACAAAAGCTGAAAGTCAGGTGCATTGGGATTACACAGCCGATACATTGGTTATTTTAATGGGAATAGGTAACATTAAAGAAAATACTGCTGAGATAATGAAATACCGTCCTGCTGAAACTCCGGTTTGTGCAGTTGAAAGCGGAACACTTCCAAACGAAAATGTTGTGTTTGGAACTTTAGGCGATATTGCAGATAAAAAAATCAATACTCCTGCCATTTTAATAATTGGGGATGTTGTAAATCTTTATCAGGATATTTACGATTATCAAAGGTGATTAAATGTGTGGAATTGTAGGTTGTATATTAAAAGAAGATGAGGATGTAGCTCCTATTCTTTTTGATTGTATTTCAAAACTGGAATACAGGGGATATGATTCAATAGGTCTTGCTACATTTGACGATAATAAGATACACATTAAAAAAGATAAAGGTAAAATTGAGGAAGTTAACAGAAGTCTGGATTTAACAGATATGCCTGGTCATTTCGGTATTGCTCATGTACGCTGGGCAACCCACGGGGATCCATCCAAATTAAATGCCCACCCTCATATAGATGGGGACGGCACTGTTGCTGTTGTTCACAATGGTATTATAGAAAATTACTTGGAGATTAAAGAAAAATTAACTCTTGAAGGTCATGTATTCAAATCAGACACTGACACTGAAGTTATTCCGCATCTTATTCAGAAATTTATGGATGAAAAATTTGACCTTGAACATGCTGTTAGAAAAACAATCGAAATTATTCAGGGAGCTTATGCAATTGCGGCAATCTCTTCTAAAGAACCTGAAAAAATTGTTGCAACACGTAAAGATTCTCCATTGATTGTCGGTTTGGGAGATAACGGATATTACTTGGCATCCGATTCTCCGGCCATTTTGAAATATGCAAAAGACATAATCTATCCGGAAAAGGGAGAAATAGTCATTGTTGATAAGGAAGGTGTCGTTGTACATGATGAATTTGACAATGTGGTCAACAAGGAAATAGAAACCATCAATTGGACACCTGAAATGGCTGAAAAGGAAGGCTATGATCATTTCATGATTAAAGAAATTAACGAACAGGCAACAGCCGTTAAAAATACTTTAACCCAACAGGAAAATATTCAGCAAATCATAGATGATTTTGATGACATCCAAAGAATCTGTTTTGTTGCTTGCGGTACATCTTATCATGCATCTCTGACCGGAAAATACCTTATTGAATCTCTTGCAGGAATTCCAACAGATGTTATTCTGGCTTCTGAATTCAAATATTCTGCCAATACATTGAATGACAAAACTCTGGTTATTTTCATATCACAGTCCGGTGAAACTGCTGATTCACTTAAGGCATTGGATGTTGCCAATCAGACTTCAAAAACATTGGGTATCGTTAATGTTGCAGGTTCTGCAATTACCAGAAGGGCAGATTATGTAATCCAGACTCAGGCAGGTCCTGAAATAGGTGTTGCTGCAACAAAAACATATGTTGCTCAGCTGACTTCAATATATTTATTTGCAGCATTATTGTCAGGCAATAATGAATTGCTAGAAGAGCTGGCTAAAGTACCGGAATTTATCGAAGAGGCACTGGAACATGAAAATCTGGTTATGGAACTTTCAAAAAGATACAACTATGCACGTGATTTCTTCTATTTGGGAAGGGGATATTCATACCCTACAGCTCTTGAAGGTGCTTTAAAACTTAAGGAAATTACTTATATTCATGGTGAAGGATATGCTGCCGGTGAACTGAAACACGGTCCTTTGGCTTTGATAGATGAGGGCATTCCTGTTGTCGTTGTTATTCCTCCTGGAGACAACTACAGAAAAACCATGAGTAATATGGAAGAAGTCAAATCTCGTGGCGCTAATGTTTTGGCGATTGGTGCTGAAGATGATCAGTCTCTTAAATCCAAAGCTGATGCGGTTATTCCAATAAACTCTGAAGTAAAAGAGATTATTGCACCATTGGTATATATTGTGCCGTTGCAGTTGATTGCATATTATATTACTCTTGAAAAGGGCCATGACCCTGACAAGCCTAAAAATCTGGCAAAATGTGTAACTGTTGAATAAGGTTTTTTACCTTATTTATTTTTTTTTAATTTTTTTCATATTTGGTCTTTAAATTAAATTCAGACAATTTTAAAAACTTATTTTTTAAATCAATTGATTTATAAATTTTATAATTTCGTTTTAACTTTATTTTAAGGGGTAATATGTAATTTTACATATTTCAGATATGTAAAGCTTTTGATAACTATTAGTAACTATAAAAATTCGATTTTCAATTAAATTTTGTCTTTTGATTATAATTTCAATTGATTTAATGTATTTATTCTATTTTTAACCTTATTAAACTTTATTTTAGCTAAATTAATGATATTTATGCTTTTTTAGAAAAACAAAAGCTTTTTATACATAAAACATAATAAGATTAATAAAACAAAAAATGTTAGATGGAGTTAACATAATGTTTAATAAGAAAATTAGTTTAGTTTTAATTACCTTGGTGTTTATGTTATCACTGTCTGTGGTTTCCGCTGTGGATTCCAATGGAACTGATGATGTAATTGCTGGGGAAGTTGATGAAGAGCCTCCTTCGGTTGGTGTTTCAGACATATCCGAAAGTGAGGACATATTAGCTGCTGATTCTAATAATAATTATAAGTTTAGCAGCAACAGTAATGGAACTTACTACAGTGGGGGAAGTTATGATTTTATTTTATTTAATAACAATGCTCCTGTAGAAAATGCTTCCGTTACATTAAATGTTAATGGAGTTGAATATACTCTAAATACTGATGCATCTGGAAAGGTATCTGCTCTGCTGAATTTGAGTGCGGGCACTTATAAGGTTTCAGCATCTTACAAAGATGTGTCTTCTATGGATAATGTTAAAGTATTGCCTTTGGTATCTGGTAAAGATTTAACTAAAATCTACAAGAGTACTGCTCCATACACAGCCACTTTCTTAAAAAATAATGGTAAAGTTCTGAAAAATACAAATGTCAAATTTATTTTGAACGGTAAAACCTATACTAAAAAGACAAATTCAAAAGGTGTGGCAAGCATTGGAATAGGTTTGGGTGTAGGAACATATACTATTTATGCAGTTCATCCGGACGGATACACAACTTCAAATAAGATTGTTGTAAAGACTTCAGTTATTGCTAGTGACCTTTCCAAACGTTATTTAAGTTCAAAAGTATTTTCCGCAACTTTCTATGGTAAGAATGGAAAACTGTTGGCAAATAAATACGTCACATTCAAAGCTCATGGAAGTGCTTTCAAGGTCAGAACAAATTCAAAGGGTGTTGCAAAGTTAAGTGTTATTTCAAAACCTGCCACATTTAAGATTTATTCAATAAATCCTGAAACAGGCGAGCAAAAAACTAACACTGTAAAGATTTCACCTACAATGACTGCAAGTAAGATGACAGTATTTTCAGACAGGACTTCAACATTCAAAGTAACATTATATAAAAATGAAAAGCTGGTTAAAAACGCTAAAGTTTACGTTTATATTAAAAATTCCAAAAAAACTTTAAAAACTGATGCTAAAGGTGTTGCTAGTGTAAATTTCAAATTGGCTAAAGGAACATATACATTCAAATCATATGATCCATACACCCAATCAAGCATAAATACTAAAATCACTGTTATTTCACCTACTATTAAAGCAAATAACATTGTTGCACCTTCAAATAAGCTTTCAGTATACACAGTAACTCTCTTAAAACAGAACGGTAATGTTGCAGGTAATTCTGATGTTCAAATTACATTCAATGGTCAGACTAAAGTTTATAAAACAAATGCAAATGGTGCAGCTACCATTTCTTTCAATCTGACTGAAGGTACATATAAAATAAACTGTAAGGATTTGAGCAATAATTATACCTTAACCCGAACAATTACTGTCTATGAATCCAATATTGGAACTTCTTACAATCAATATGGAGTTTCAGAAGACGGATATTCCATTTTGGCTATTGGTAGGGCTTCCTCAGCAGGTGAATACAGTAAATACGGTTATACATTTTACATGACTGAATTTGACAGAACATGTCCGTATTGTCATAGTCATGAGTTGTACTGGAGTATTTTCTTTGCAGGCTCAGAAATAGCTAATTGGGGTAAGTTCCCGGCTACAGGAAATGTTGAGGGCAGTAGCGCTGAAGGTATCATTGTCTGTGCAAACTGTGACAGTGACTGGTCTGTATTCGGACACAATCATGGTGGTTCAGGAGGAGACTTGACTCCTACATCACCTACAACTTCCTGTACCAAACAGGATGCATATACTTTAAAAAGCGGAAAATTTGTAAAATCATAATTTTCCCATTTTAACATTTTTTAATCTTTTTTTCATTTCTAAAATTCTGTTTCTTGAATTATTTTTTTCGTCCTGCTTTTTTGAATAGCTGTTTTCACATTCAACAATGTAATATGCTTCTTTTGATGTTGTTGATGGAATGTTCATCTTGGCAAGGTTTCTCTCGACACGTCTTTTCAGTTTTTCATCATCCATTTCTGTGGCCAAAAAGATTGGAGTTTTGACGGCTGATGATATTTTGGTGGTGTGGCGTGCATTGTGTCTTTCTTCGGTTCGTGCTTCGAGGATGCTGTCACTGTCGTTGTTTAAGCCAGGGTCTCTAAATGGAATTCCCACATCAGACAGTGCAATTCTTATTTCGTCGTTTTTTGGAAGTGCAGTATCAAGCATCAAAGGATTTGGGCTGGCCAGTGTGCCTCCCTGCTTTCTTCCAAATATCGGGCCTTGGCCGATATAGAAGTCAGCTTCAATGAATGCATCTCTTATTGGTGCAGCTGAGGTATAGGTTGCAACGATTCCGTCATCCTTGATTACTCTTCTGAACTCTTTGAAAAATTCAAGTGAAAATAATTCGGGAGCCATGTTCTGACTGAAGGGATCTAAAAATATTGCATCATAGGTGTCATCTTTTAGCTTTTGAACTGTTTGTCTTGCATCCTCAATGTAAACATTGATGTGGATGTTTTCTGGAATTTCGGCAGTTTCCAAACTTAAAGTTGCGTAATCTTCGGCTATAAGTTCATCTTCAATGGCCTTTTTTGTAATGTCATGCTCTTCAATAGGTGAAGGCACAAAAAGTCCGCATGCAAGTGTGGCCTTTGAAATTTCGACCATATCAATGGTCAATGTTGATTTTGAAGAATTTTTAATGAAATCAGCGATTGCAGCAGATGTGTTGTATCCTATTCCTGCACAGATGTCTAAAATCGCAATATCTTCATCATAGTTGAACTTCATCGGTTTGATAAATTTCTCAAATGACTCACTTATTGCACCGGTAGATGTATGTAATGTCTCAACTTTATGATTTATTTCTTTTGAATTAATAGAATAAGATCCATCATCTGTTAAAACAAAATAATTGTTGTAAGTATCAAAAAAATTAACCCTTCCTTCAATATTTCGACTACTTTTTTCCTGACTAAAACATTCATTGACTAAATCAAAAATATCGTCGTTGATTACTCTTGCATTATTTTCATAACTCATTGTATCTAGGATTATTTTAGATTTTTATTAATTATAAATTTTTTAAATTGAAAAATTTGATTCTAAATTGTATATGGGCAAAATTTATATAATTTCTAGTTTAATGTTTATTTAGATATTTGCACTCAAATTTATTTTCGATTAATTTTTTTGCAGTGAATTGATTTTTTTAAAGATATTATATTTTCAATTTAGGTAAGGTTAGATAATGTTTGAAATTAAAGCTAAAGATAATATGGGGCGTGTAGGTGTTTTGAAAACAAAGCATGGTGATGTCAAAACCCCTGCATTAATGCCGGTTATTCATCCGCGAAAACAGACAATTGATGTTGGAAGATATGGTGCGGATATAGTAATTACCAATGCATACTTAATTTACAAGGATGAAAAGTTAAAACAGGAAGCTATAGAAAAAGGATTGCATGATTTAATCAATTTCGACGGACCGATTATGACTGATTCCGGGTCTTTTCAGCTGTCTGTTTACGGTGATGTGGAAATTACAAACAAGGAAGTCATCGAGTTTCAGGAATTAATCAAATCAGACATTGGAACAAGTTTGGATATTCCGACAGCTCCTTTTGTTGACCGTGAAAAAGCGGAAAGTGATTTGGAAATTACCATTGAACGTGCAAAAGAGGCTGTTGCATTCAAAAAAGAAAATAATATTGAAATGCTGTTGAATTCTGTGGTTCAGGGTTCAACATATTTGGATTTAAGACAGGAATGTGCAAAGGAACTCTCAAAACTTGACGCTGACTTGTATCCTATAGGTGCTGTTGTTCCGCTGATGGAATCCTATCACTACAAGGACCTTGTAGATGTTGTAATGAATTCCATGAAAGAGCTGTCAGATACTGTTCCCCGCCACCTGATGGGCGCCGGCCATCCTATGATATTTGCCCTGTGTGTTGCAATGGGATGTGACCTGTTTGACTCAGCGGCTTATATTTTATATGCAGAAGATGACAGACTTTTGTCCACTCGAGGAACATTTAAGTTAGAAAACCTCCAGGAAATGCCGTGCTCATGTGATGTATGTACCAAATACACTCCTGATGATTTAAGGGCAATGCCTAAAAAGCAAAGAAGAGATTTGATTGCAGAACATAATTTACATGTTTCATTTGCAGAATTAAGATTAATCAGACAGGCAATCTATGATGGTAATTTAATGGAACTTGTAGAAGAGAGATGCAGAGCTCATCCTGCACTTTTGGATGCTGTAAGACAGTTGGGAAATTATTCTGCTGATTTGGAAAAATACGACCCTAGAAGCAAAAAGTCAGCATTTTTCTACACCGGCCCTGAATCCCTTTGCAGGTCAGAAGTATTAAGACACATGCAGAAACTGCGCCAGATGCCTAAAAAAAGAGATTTGGTGATTTTACCTCCATCAAGAAAACCGTACTCCAAATTCGTCTCTGGAAAACTGGGTGATTTTTATATATTCGGCAAAAAACAGGAAATTGATTTGGATAATACTGACTTTATGGTTCTTGATGTTCCATTCGGATTGATTCCTCTTGAAATTGATGAAGTTTATCCGTTAAGTCAAAGTGATGCTCCAAAAACCCGTGATGTTGACAGCATTGAATTCATGGAAGATTTCATAGCTGAATTTGTTGAATACTATGATCAGGTTTTAATCCATTCAAGAGTTGTTAAAAACTTGGATATGGATTTGGATGAACATGAAATCTCAACTGATGAAATAAGGTATGAAAAAGATGATGTTAAAAAAGTCAAGGCCATTGCAGATTATCAATTCGGTATTGGAGCAGGTGAGGCACTTTTTAAAGGCAATATTAACATAGAAAAGAGTAAAAAGACAGGTAAAATCAGACATATCTACGATGGAAAAACATTGATTGTCAATATGAGGGCATCAGATTCCTATCTGATTTTATCAAAAGAAGGTGCAAAAAGACTTCACTCAGCAATGCCTTATCCGCAAAACAGAGTTGTTGTCAATAAGGACTCAGAACCATTTGCACTTGATGGAAAAAGTGTATTCTGCAAATTCGTTACTGAATGTGATGAAAATATAAGAACAAAAGATGAAGTTTTAATCGTTAATGAAGATGATAAATTGCTTGCTTATGGTAAATCTCTTTTAGGAGCCTGTGAAATTGAACAGTTTGAAACTGGACAGGCTATTAAAACACGTAAAGGAATGAAGAAGTGATATTATGAGTGACAACGGTAAAGTAAATACTGGCCACAATATTGAAGATAAGGAACTTATCAGAAATGCAAGAAAACCTGAAGGCGAACTGGGTCATCAGATACTGGACAGAATGAACCAGTCTCATGAAAGCATGGCCCAATGGGGTGTAAGCCATTTTAAAGTTTGCCCGGACAGCAAGATACTGGATATCGGTTGTGGCGGCGGAAGAAACATTGAAAGGTTTGCAGCACAGATATCCGAAAACGGCAGGGTTGTAGGAATAGATTATTCTGATGTAAGCGTTGAAAAATCAATAGATCTTAACCGGAAAGCTGTTGATGATGGAATTGTCAATGTGTTGCAGGGATCTGTTTCTGAAATGCCGTTTTATGATGAAACATTCGACATTGCAACATGCTTTGAAACAGTTTATTTCTGGCCGGATTTCATCAATGACCTTAAAGAAGTAAACAGGGTTCTTAAAAAAGACGGATTCATATTTATCTGCAATGAGGCTGTATACAGGGAAGGACAGATGGATAAATATGATGACCTGGTGGAATTGTTGGACATGAAAATATATTCTGAAGATGTTTTGAAGGAATCTCTTGAATCTGCAGGATTTAAAGATTTTAAATCTTATATCGATGATGAAAACGATTGGATTTGTGTTATTGCTCATAAAGCTTAAACACAATTCTTATTGTTTTAATTTTTTGTCTTTTTTAGAGTATTTTTAACTGTCTATTAAATGCTCAAATTAATTTTTAAACAAATTTTTGACATATAATGCAAACCTTTATATATTATTAAAACATAAGTTTATTTGTTGTTAGTTTTCATGCGGTGTTAGTCCAGCCTGGTTAAGACTCTAGCCTGCCACGTTAGAGACCCGGGTTCAAATCCCGGACGCCGCATTTTTTTATGCAGTTGTGGTATAGTCTGGTTATTACTTGGGCCTTCCAAGCCTACAACCCGGGTTCGAATCCCGGCAACTGCATCAAGTAATAAATACTTTTTTTAAAATTCTTATTTTGTCTAAAAAATAGCTATTTTTTAGTTAATTTTATATAATAATAAAAATATAATATTAATAATTAAATTAATTTTTAATGTCGTTTAAGATTATTATTTAAGGTGATTTAATGGTAGGAATCGTAGGATATGGTGCACATGTACCATCGTATAGAATTAAAGTAGAGGAAATAGCTAAAGTTTGGGGGGATGACCCTGTAGCTTTATCTAATGGATTGGTTGTTAATGAAAAATCCGTACCTTCTGCTGATGAAGACACTGCAACTATTGCAGTAACTGCTGCTAGACGTGCTCTAGCAAGAGCTCAAATTGATCCAAGTAAAATTGGTGCTGTTTATGTTGGTTCTGAATCACATCCTTATGCAGTAAAACCAACTGCTTCCATTGTTGCTGAAGCAGTTTGTGCAACACCAAAATTAACTGCTGCTGATTTGGAATTCGCATGTAAAGCAGGAACCGCAGGTATCCAAATGTCCATGGGTCTTGTTCAATCCGGTATGGTTGAATATGCATTGGCTATTGGTGCAGACACTTCACAAGGAGCTCCTGGAGATGCTCTCGAATACACTGCATCCGCAGGCGGAGCTGCTTACATCATCGGTGAAGATAATACGATTGCAGATATCGAACATACTTGCAGTTTTACAACAGATACTCCTGATTTTTACAGAAGAGAAGGTCAGGACTATCCGTCTCATGGTGGTCGTTTCACAGGAGAACCTGCTTATTTCAAGCATGTTTTAAGTACAGCAAAAATGTTATTTGAAGAAACAGACTCAAAACCTGAAGATTATGATTATGCTTGTTTCCATCAGCCTAACGGAAAATTCTACCTCAGAGCAGGTAAAAAATTAGGTTTCACATCCGAACAAATTAAACAAGGGCTTTTAACCCCAAATATTGGTAACACCTACTCAGGTGCAGTGCCTCTTGCTCTTTCTAATATTTTGGATGTTGCTGAACCTGGAGATAAAATATTTGTCATCTCATACGGTTCTGGTGCTGGAAGTGATGGATTTACAATAAAAGTAAAAGATGAAATTGTCGAAAGAAGAGAATTAGCTCCAAAAACACAGGAAATCATTGATGATAAAACATATGTTGATTATGCTGTTTATGCTAAATTCAAAGGCAAAATTAAAATGTAAGGGGGCTTAAATATGAGAGATGTTGCGATTATCGGAGTTTCACAAACTAAATTTGGCGAATTATGGGATTCTTCCTTTAGGGATTTAATTGCTGAAGCAGGTATAAAGGCTTTAGTTGATGCAAACATTGATGGAGATGATATTGAAGCAATGTTTGTTGGAAATATGTCATCCGGTCTTTTTGTAGAGCAGGAACATATTGCAGCACTTATTTCCGACCACGTCGGTCTTAATCCAGTTCCAACCACAAGAGTTGAAGCTGCTTGTGCATCAGGAGGCCTTGCATTAAGACAGGGAATCATGGCTGTTGCATCTGGATTTCATGATGTTGTAATTTCAGCGGGTGTAGAAAAAATGACTGATGTCGTTGATGCTACTCCGGCTATTGCTACTGCTTCTGATCAGGAATGGGAAGCACAGCAAGGAGCTACTTTCCCGTCATTATATGCAATGATTGCTAAAAGACATATGTATGAATATGGAACCACTCGTGAACAGTTAGCACAATTTTCAGTAGTAAACCATAAAAATGCATCTAAAAACCCAAATGCACAATTCCCATTTGAAGTAACAGTGGATAAGGTTATTAACTCCACTATGGTTGCAGATCCATTAACATTATTGGACTGTTCTCCTGTAACTGATGGGGCTGCCGCTATTGTAATGGTACCTGCTGAAGATGCTAAAAAATACACTGATACTCCAATTTATGTAAAAGCTTCTGCACAGGCTTCTGGAACATTAACATTACACGACAGAAAAGATATAACTACCATTGAATCTACAAAAGTGGCATCCAGAAAAGCTTATGAAATGGCAGGAGTAACACCTAAAGACATAGATTTAACTGAAGTGCACGACTGTTTCTCCATTAATGGACTTTTAGCTGTAGAAGATTTAGGATTTGCTGAAAAAGGTAAAGGAGGAATAGCTATTGAAGAAGGTCAAACTGAAATCGATGGTGATTTCCCAATTAATACCTCTGGTGGTCTTAAAGCACGTGGACACCCATTAGGTGCTACAGGTATTGCTCAAGCTGCTGAAGTAGTATGGCAACTTAGAGGAGAAGCAGGTAAACGTCAGGTTGACGGTGCTGAAATCGGTATGACTCACAACATTGGAGGTACCGGAGGTACTGCAGCTGTACATATTTTCGCAAGAGATTTATAAATCTCTTTTATTTTTTCTTTTTTTTATGATACTAAATACTGGTACAAGAACAGATATCCCTGCTTTTTTTAATAAATGGTTTTTAAACAGAATTGAAGAGGGTTTTGTACTCAGCAAAAATCCATATAATAATCAGATTTATAAATATAATTTCAATCCCAAAACTGTTGATGTCATATGTTTTTGTTCCAAAAATCCAAAACCACTGGTAAGGAATTTGGACAGGCTGTCTGACTATAATCAGTTCTGGTTTACAACAATAACTCCTTACGGCAAAGATATTGAAGTCAATGTTCCTAATTACAAAAAAGTTATAGAAACGTTTAAGAAGCTGTCTGAGTCACTTGGAATCAATGCTGTATCCTGGAGATATGACCCGATTTTCATAACTGAAAAGTATTCCTTGGATTTTCATGTAGATATGTTTGAGCAGATGGCCTCTGAATTGCATGAATACACATCAGACTGTACAATCAGTTTTATTGATTTATATCAAAAGGTTTTAAGGAATTTTCCCGAAGCCCGTGAAGTTACAACAGAGGAACGTTTGGTGATTGGTGAAAATTTTGCAAAAATTGCCGGTGAATATGATATGCAAATGAAAACATGTGTTGAAGGCACACTGCTTGATCCGTTTGGTTTTGATTCAGCAGGGTGCATGACTCGCCAGGTTCTTGAGAAAGCTATTGGAAATAATTTAAATGTCCCTAAAGGAAAATACCATAATCGTGAATGCAACTGTTTAATGGGAAGGGATATTGGATTATATAATACATGTATGCATGGATGCAAGTATTGTTATGCCAACAGCAACATGAAGCTGGTTAAAAGGAATCAAAAGTTGCATAATCCGGATTCACCATTGCTGATTGGTGAAGTTAGTGATGGTGATGTTGTAATAGAAGTCAATGAGTCTAGTTATATTGAAACTCATGAAAAAGTAGTACCACTTACACGTACTTTTCAATCAACTTTGTTATAGACTTTATCGGATGTGGTTATTTAATGTTTTGGAAAAATTTTCACGAAAGTTAATTTGAATAGCTATTTAAAAAAATGAAATCAACTAAATATTAATGTGTTTTATCACAACGTTTGCAAATATAACGCTGAACCTTCACATTAGTTTTACCAATTTCTTTAAATACTAATGTTCTTTTTGTAAAACCATATTTAAC